>CAWUXN010000033.1:0-2812 GCA_963926415.1 uncultured Loktanella sp. | reverse complement strand
CTTGCCGACCGCACCTATCGTCACCTGTTTCTGGCGCAGATCGTGGCTCTGCTTGGCACCGGGATGGCGACCATCGCCCTTAGTCTGCTGGCCTTTGATCTGGCAGGCGACCGCGCGGCGCTGGTTCTGGGTGCGGTCTTTACAATCAAGATGATCGCTTACGTCGGCATCGCGCCCATCGCCGGAGCCATTGCGAACCGCTGGCCGCGACGTGCCATGTTGGTTAGCCTCGATCTCGTCCGTGCGGTTGTCGCGTTATGCCTGCCGTTCGTCACGGAGATTTGGCAGGTCTATATTCTGATCTTTATGCTGCAATCCGCCTCTGCCGCATTCACACCCACGTTTCAGGCGACAATCCCCGACATTCTGCCAGAAGAGGACCGTTACACCCGGGCTCTTTCGCTATCGCGTCTGGCCTACGACCTAGAGAATTTGATCAGCCCGGCATTGGCCGCAATCCTGCTAACTTTTGTCAGCTACCAGATACTATTTTATGGAACAGTCATCGGGTTCGTCGGCTCTGCACTGCTTATCGTATCGGTCCTGCTGCCAAGTCCGCAACCCACCGTTCCACGCGGTATCTATGATCGCACCACGCGGGGGCTGCGGATCTATTTGGCGACGCCGCGCCTGCGGGGGCTTTTGTCGCTTAACCTTGCGGCGGCTGCAGCCGGGGCGATGGTGCTTGTGAACACGGTCGTTCTGGTGAAATCAGATCTGGGCCTTGGCGACACACAAGTGGCTATGGCACTCGGTGCCTTTGGTGGCGGTTCCATGCTGGCCGCGCTTGGTTTGCCCCGTTTGCTCGACAATCGGCCCGACCGGCCCGTGATGATGATCGGCGCGTCGGTTCTGGTCGTCGTTTTGCTTGCACTGGGATTGTGGGGTGCCGTTGCTGGCCCCGTGTGGCGCGTTGTGCTGATTGGCTGGCTCGCCATCGGCATCGGATATTCCGTCGTGCTAACACCCTCTGGGCGGCTTTTGAAACGGTCTGCTCATCCTGAGGATCGCCCTGCGGTATATGCCGCCCAATTTGCGCTGTCGCACGCCTGCTGGCTTATGACCTATCCGCTATCGGGGTGGCTGATGACGGCGTTCAGCCCAGTGACCGCGTTTATCGTCCTTGCACTGGTGGCAGGCGCAGGGCTTGTGGGTGGCATGCTTTTTTGGCCACACGAGCAGGATGCATCGCTTGCACATAGCCATGATGACCTGCCACAGGATCACCCCCATCTTGATGGTGGGCTGACTCATAGCCACCCGATAGTGATTGACGATTATCATCAGCATTGGCCTCGTGCTGGCGGCGCGCACGGGTAACGTTGATCGCTTGGCAGACGTGCAGAAAGTCGCGTTCAAGGTTTGCGCAGGCCGATCTGTCGCTCTTGGTGGATCAAGCTGTCAAGCGTCGATAAGCAAGAAAAAAATGCCGGATCGACGCAAAGAAGCGGTTTAGCAATGCGAACATCATAGAACTGGATGGCCGCCGTCTTCTACTGAGATGCGATCGCAAAGCTGCTGCTGTAAAACCTGCGACGCCTTAGACGGCCGTTGCGGGATAGCCAGCGGCATCAAGCGCGGTGAGCAGGCTGGCGTCATTGTGACTGGTCTGCACGACGAGCGTGCGTGCGGGCATATCGAATGCCAGAGTGGCGTCGGGGTCGAGGCCAAGGACCGTCTTCTCTATGGTCGCCTTGCAGTGGCCGCAACTCATGTCGGGAATGAAATAGTTTGTCATCGCAGGCTCCTGTGCTTTGCGTTTTGATATAGGGCCTTCCACTGCGGGAAGGTCAAATGCAAATACTTGTGATCGTGCTCTTGACCTTCCCCTGACTGGAACCCCCATATCAAGAGCTGAACCAAAGCCCGAGGCCCTCATGTCCAACACATCCACCATCACCCAGCCCGTCACCTTGGCCGTGACTGGCATGTCCTGTGCCTCCTGCGTGGGGCGGGTCCAGCGCTCCCTTGCGGCGGAACCCGGCGTGACATCGGCAGAGGTCAACCTTGCCACCGAAACTGCCCGGATCACCGGGAAAGTATCCCCCGCCCGGCTGGCACAGGTGCTGTCGGAAGCAGGATATCCCGCGCGGGATGCGGTCGTCTATCTGGCGATCACGGACATGACCTGCGCGTCTTGTGTGGGACGAGTGGAGCGCGCGCTGCTGGCGGTGCCGGGTGTCACCGCAGCGTCGGTCAATTTGGCGACAGAGACCGCACAGGTGCATATTATCGACAGCGCGGTCACGTCCGTAGATCTGATCGCGGCGGTTGCGGCTGCGGGCTATCCTGCTACCGTCGCGGGCGAGCTGCAAGGCCACGCCACGACCGAACGCGCGGCCCGCAAGGATGCAGAGGCGCAGGACCTGAAGCGCCGCATGATCATCGCCCTGGCGCTTACTCTGCCTGTTTTCGTGATGGAAATGGGCGGGCACATCTTTCCAACTGTGCATCATGCCATCGCGAATACCATCGGGATGCAGACATCGTGGCTCATACAGTTCGTGCTGACGACCCTTGTACTCGTGTGGCCCGGCCGGTCGTTCTACGCCAAGGGCGTGCCAGCTTTGCTGCGTGCGGCCCCCGATATGAACAGCCTTGTGGCGATGGGCACGGCGGCGGCCTGGGCCTATTCGACGGTCGCGACCTTCGCGCCGGGCATCTTGCCGCCCGAAGGCCGCGCTGTGTATTTCGAGGCGGCGGCGGTCATCGTCGTACTGATCCTGCTGGGCCGGACACTGGAAGCACGCGCCAAAGGCCGTACCGGGGCTGCCATCGCAAGGTTGGTCGGGCTCAGGCCCAAGATTGCGCA
>CAWUXN010000032.1:0-4265 GCA_963926415.1 uncultured Loktanella sp. | reverse complement strand
GGTTGTCATGAGGTCCTGCGTCTTGCGGCGATCCGGCAAGGTGTAGGGAGCGCGGGGGGCAGGGTCAATCTTTGCCGGTCGGAGAAATTTGGGGCTAAAGGTGATTGGCTGGATTTGCGCTGCTGAAAGGCCGCTTAGCTGGCGACCCAGATCATCAGTGCAACAAGGGCGAACATGATCAGCAGGGCGATGGTGGCGACACGGCCAGACATCGCGGCGTTGCTGGGTTTGGCCTTGCCGCCGGTTACTGTGCCGGTTGTGGCCTTTGAGTTGAGCGGGGCTGTGGGCGCGCGCAGGCGGGCGGGCTCGCCGGTCGTGGTGATGTGTGTGACCTGCGGGGCAAGGGTCAGGGTGACGGACTGCTCGGCGCTGGCGCGGGACATGATCAGCACGATAAGCCCGCGCAGATTGCGCAGGGCGGTATCGGCGGCCGCCTCGGACGGGAAGTCATAGCCTTGATGCAGGTAATCCAGCAACGACAGACCAGAGAGTTCGCGGGTGTCGACGACATCGACATAGGTGACGTCCAGCGCGTCGGTGCCGAAAAGTGCCATCATCGCCTCTGTCGTCCGCTCGGCCAGACCGTCCGGGGCGGGGTCCGTGACTTTGAAAACGCGGATCAGGCCGTGATCGTCGGCGGGGATGGTCAGGGTCATGCGGCAGGTTCCTTGGATCGCTTGATGGGGCAACCTTTGAGGGCGGGGCTGGTTCCCGGGTTTTGTTTGCAGATCAGGCAGCGGCTTCGGCGCGGGCGGTGCGCAGGTTGCGGGCCAGCAGGTCCATGGCGGCCATGCGCACGGCGACGCCCATTTCCACCTGAGTTTGAATGACAGAGCGATTAATGTCGTCGGCGATGGTGCCGTCGATTTCCACGCCGCGATTCATCGGGCCGGGGTGCATGACGATGGCGTTGGGCTTGGCCAGCGCAAGCTTGGCCGCATCAAGGCCGTAGCGGTGGAAATATTCTCGCTCTGACGGGATGAAGCCGCCGTCCATGCGTTCCTTTTGCAGGCGGAGCATCATCACGACGTCGACGTCCTCTAGCCCCTTTTCCATGTTGTCGAACACTTCGACCCCGAATTCGGCGATGCCGGCGGGCATCAGGGTGGGCGGGCCGATCAGGCGGACGCGGTTTTCCATCTTACCCAGCAGCATGATGTTGGACCGCGCGACGCGGGAATGGGCGATGTCGCCGCAGATCGCGATGGACAGGCGGTGCAGGCGGCCCTTGGCCCGGCGGATTGTCAACCCGTCCAGCAGGGCTTGGGTCGGATGTTCGTGGCAGCCGTCACCGGCGTTCAGCACGGCACCGTTCACCTTTTGCGCCAGCAGATCGACCGCACCGGACGATGGGTGCCGCACGACCAGCAGATCGGAGTGCATCGCGTTCAGGGTCAGGGCGGTGTCGATCAGGGTTTCGCCCTTTTTGACGCTGCTGGACTGCATCGCCATGTTCATTACGTCAGCACCCAGCTTTTTGCCTGCCAGAACGTCGCGGTGGGTTTTCCCCGCGCGGTTGTCCGTCGCGTAGGTGTCGGCTAGATCGATCAGGGTCGTAATCTCGTCTGGGGCCAGATGTTCGATGCCCAGCAGATGGCGTGCGCGGAATGACATGGCGGGCTCCCCTTAGTTGATGCTTGGCGTTATAGGCGTGCGGGGGATGGGGGGCCAGCCCCCCCCCTGCTGCGCCGTCCCCCCGGAGTTTGTTTCGCCAAATGAACGGGGGACTGCCCATTGCCGCGCCGGGACGTTAGAGTAGCGCTCATGGAATCAAGCGAGACATATTGGGCCGAGGTCGCCTTGCTGGACTGGCAGGTCGCGCTGGGGGCGGATGAGGCGATCGGCGATGTGCCGATTGACCGCTATGCGCTGGAGGCCGTGGTGTCCAAGCCCGCTGCGCCCAAGCTGGCCCCCGGCGCGCGCCCGCCGCCGCCGCCCATTCCGGTGCCAGAGAAATTTGATGCCGTGGCACTGGCCCGTGAGGCAGCCGAGGGGGCGGGGGATTTGGCCGCACTGGCGCAGGCGCACGAAGGCTTTAACCTCTGCACCTTGAAGCAGGGCGCGCGCAATTTTGTCGGGGCCGAGGGGCACGGAGCCGCGCGGGTCATGTTCGTAGGCGATGCACCGGGCCGCGCCGAAGATCAGGCGGGTCGCCCCTTTGTCGGCGCTCAGGGGGCGCTTCTGGACAGGATGCTGGCGGCCATCGGGCTGGACCGCGCGGCGGAATCGCCCGAAAAGGGCGCGTATCTTATGCATGTGATGCCTTGGCGCACTGCTGGTGCTGGGATGCCGCTGGAGGAAGATCTGGCGATGATGGTGCCTTTTGTGCAGCAGCATATCGCGCTGGTGCAGCCTGAAGTGGTGGTCTGCATGGGCAATGCGGCTTGTCAGGCGCTCTTGGGGCGGGCCGGGATTACGCGGCTTCGCGGCCAGTGGACCGAAGTCATGGGACGCCCGGCGCTGCCGATGTTTGCGCCAGAGATGTTGCTGGGCCAACCGGCGGCCAAGCGCGAAGCCTGGGCCGATCTGTTGGCCCTGAAGTTGCGGCTGCGGGGCTGACCGCCCCGCAGCGCATCAGTCTGCTGGTGTGGGATCTGCCGGGGCGGTATCCACATTGACGGGCGTGTCGCCGTTGGCTGGGGCGGCTACATCTGGGATCACTTCTGGCGTGGGCGTGGGAGCGGGTGTCAGCAAGGCACCGTCCGCCCAGTCGCCGGTGGTCTGCATGCCGGTGGCATAGCGCATGGTGCCCGGTCCTTCGCGGCGGCCCCGAACGAAGCTGCCTTCGTAGATGTCGCCGTTGGCGTAGGTTGCAGCGCCGATGCCGCTGATTTCGCCGTCCTGCCATTGGCCGGCATAGACGAAGCCGTCGGGCAGTGTGATGGTGCCGTTGCCGTTGCGCTGACCGTTCAGGAACTCGCCCTCGTAGATGGTGCCATCGGCATAGGTGGCGGTGCCGATGCCGTTGCGCTGCCCACCCGACCAGCCGCCGGTATAGGTATAGCCGTCGGGGTAGGTCATCGTGCCCTGGCCTTCGTTCTTTGCGTTTACGAAGTCGCCGTCATAGACTAGCCCGTTGGCATATGTTGCCACGCCGCGCCCGTCGATCACACCGTTGGTCCATGATCCTTCGTAAGATGATCCGTCGACGTAAATGATCGTTCCAGTGCCATTGGCCAGATCGGCGGTAAATGCGCCGATATAAACCGCGCCGTCGGGATAGGTGACGCGGCCATTGCCGTCGATCTGGCCGTCCTTCCAATCACCGACGTATTCATAACCGTCGGTACCGGTAAATGTGCCGTTGCCGTTGCGCCGGTCGTCGGTAAAGCGGCCGTCGTAGATGTCGCCATTGGCGTAGCTGACTTTGCCTGTGCCATTGCGCTTGCCGGCAACAAGGTCGCCCTCATAGATGTCGCCGTTTGGCTGGATCAGCTTTCCGGTGCCTTGGATTTGGCCGTTGACCCAAGTGCCTTCGTAGATCAGCCCGTCTTTCATCGTCAGGGTGCCGGTGCCGTCCCGCTCGCCTGCTTTCAGTGCGCCCTCGTAGACCGCTCCCTCGGGATAGGTCACGCGGCCAACGCCTTCTTTGACGCCGTTGATCCAGGGACCGCTGTATTCATAGCCGTCGGGGCTGCGCATGGTGCCAGTGCCGTGGTGCATGGCGTTGCGGAACTCGCCCTCGTACACGACGCCGTTGGCGTAGCGCGCGATGCCGCGGCCGGTGATGTTGCCGTCGGACCAATCGCCCTCGAAGGTGCCGCCGTCGGCGAAGGTAATCTTGCCAGTTCCGTCCGGTTTGCCTGCGGCAAATGAGCCTTCGTATACCGACCCGTTGGGGAAGGTCGCGGTGCCGGTGCCGCTGATTTCCCCCTGCACCCAGTTGCCGTTATAACTGTAGCCGTTGGGCAGGGTGTAAGTGCCTTCGCCGTGCTGCTTGCCGTTCAGGAACGCCCCTTCATAGACGCCACCGTCGTCGTATTGCTTGGTTTCCACGGTCTGTGCCGTAGCCGCCCCCGCAAGGGTCATTGTCAATAGTGCCGCCGTTGCAAAACGCTTCATGGGGGGTCCTGTCATTGCCTCAGGTGCGGAGGGTAATGAAACCCCGGTGCGCTGACAACGGGGCAAGGGCACAGGCGGCGGGTTTCCCTTGGCCCGATATCTGCTATCTGCGAAGCAAACCGGAGAGATGGCCCATGACTGACACCTATCGCATCACGCTGGCGCAGCTTAACCCGACCGTGGGGGACTTGGCAGGCAATGCC
>CAWUXN010000031.1:0-7637 GCA_963926415.1 uncultured Loktanella sp. | reverse complement strand
CATTCTGTCTGATGCCCATGCCATGACCGATGTGACTGGCTTTGGCCTTGCCGGGCATTTGTCGGGTATCGGCGAGGCGTCGCAGACTGGCGCACGACTGAAGCTGGACCAAATACCAATGATGCTCGGCGCGCTGGAACTGGCGCAGGCTGGGCAACATTCGACCCTATTTCAGGACAATATCGCTGGCAGCGGGCCTATCACTGGCCCAATGGGGCCGCGCACGGATTTGCTGTATGATCCGCAGACGGCAGGCGGGCTGCTTGCCGCTGTTGCGGCGGACAGCGCCTTGGATATCATAAGTCAGCTGCAGGCTGCAGGCTATACCAGCGCTGCGATCATCGGCACGGTCACGGATATGCCCGGCATCACGCTAATTTAAAGGGTGGCGATCAACTTTGCCAAATCATCGGCAGCCTGCGCGCGGCCAGATGCGTCCAGCGCCATCGCATGCACTTCGCCTAGCCAAGTGCGGTCGCTGACCTTGCGCGACCGGGCATAGGCCGCGTCGTAATGCTGATCCATCAGGGCGGTTGCTAACCCGTTAAAATCGGATGCATTTAACAATTCCTCCCAACCATCGACAATAGTGTGACCACGCAGATTGCGCAGCGGTTGCAGGCGTTCGCGCAGCAGCACGGGATCGGCGATGATGTCGGCATAGGCCTCTAGCAGGAACGCGGCGCGTGCCGCTAGCGGGGCTTTGACCTCGATCCGCGGCGCAGCGGACATGCGTGCCCAGATCTGCTTGGGCAGCACGATCTGACCTACTTTGCTGCTTTCCGCCTCGACCACGGTCAGCTTGTCCGGGTCCAACTGCGCAAGCGCCTGCGCGAGTTGAGATTCAAAGCCTTTTTGCGCTGGCTGCCCGCCAGCCACACCGCCCAAAAGCGACCCACGATGGGCGGCCAGCCCTTCCAGATCGATGATCTGGACACCGCGTTCGGCCAGAAGATGCAGCAAAGCCGTCTTGGCCGTTCCAGTGTATCCATCCAGCAGGACCAAACGGTGCGGCAGCGGATCGATATACATAGCGTCGTGAACCAGCTTACGATAGGTCTGATAGCCGCCTTTGATCGTATCCGCGCGCCAACCAATCTGTTGCAGAATGGACGCGAAAGAACCTGATCGCTGCCCCCCGCGCCAGCAATAGACCAGCGGCTGCCAAGCCCCATCATACGCAGCGAGCGGCCCTTCGACATGGTCCGCCACGTTGCGGGCCACCAGCGCGGCACCGATTTTGCGCGCATTAAAGGCGCTAACCTGCTTGTAGATGGTGCCAACCTCTGCCCGCTGGTCGTTGGACAGGGCGGGCAGATTGATCGCACCGGGTACGTGGTCTTCCGCGAATTCGGCAGGGCTGCGCACGTCGATCACTGTATCGAACCCGTGCGCCATCAGATCAGCCAGACTGTCAAAGCTTTGCGGCATGGTGTCAGCGCGCCGGACGCAGGGGTTTTCGCCCATCATCGGACAGAGTGAACCAGTCGCTGCCATCAAGAACCGCAGGGACCAGTGGCCGACCATAACCGGCACCGCCATCCAGATCGATCCGATTGCCAAGGTGTTCGGGGGTATCAAGCGCCGTGTGACCATGGACGATCATCATGCCGTGATCGTCAGTATTACCGAGCCAGCCGTCACGGATCCATATCAGATCATCCTCGACCTGTGCATCCAGCGGCAAACCGGGACGAATGCCAGCGTGCACGAATAGCTGACCGTTCGCCTGATGCATCAGTGGATTTGTGGACAGGAAGTCCAGATGCGCCTGCGGCACGCGGTCTTGGGCCAGCGCCATCAGATTGGGCAGATCCAGATCACCTTCGGTTGTGGGATAGGTCACCAGAACCTCGCGGCCCAGATCGTCCTTGTCAAAGATCGCGGGGCCGGTCGGGATGATGCCATAGGACGCCAGTGTCGTATCGCCCCCAAGCCGGCCGTTCAGCCAGGACAAGCCCGATTTAATCGCGACGTCATGACAATCACCAGAGGCGACGAAACGCTGGAACATGCGGTCGTGATTGCCCTTGATGAAATGCCAATCCAGACCCGCATCGCGCCCAGCGATTAGTGTGTCGATTGTGCCGCGGCTGTCGGGGCCGCGATCAGTATAATCGCCCAGAAAGACCAGCGGTGCAGCAGCACCGCCATCCGCGGCAATCAACTTTAGCGCGTGGTCCAGCATGGCCTTTTGGCCGTGAATATCACCGATTGCGTAGATCACAGGGCACTCCGTACTTGCACGCGTCGTGACTTAGCAGACGCAGCACGGATTGACAGGGGCCATGCCTACGGCGGGAGTTTAACTTGCCAAGTGAAGAGATCCCGGCGCAGATGATCTGCGCCGGGACAGATTTTAGATCGCAGGGAAGGTCAGTGGTTTAACCTGCTGAAAGTGGCCGGATTCTTCTAGCGCCTTTACGGCGGCTGCAGGAACGGGTTCGTCCACGTACAGCAGCGCGATGGCTTCGCCTTTGGCAGACGACCGTCCAAGGGTGAAGTTCGCGATGTTCACTCCGTTATCACCCAAGATGCTGCCCAGCTTACCAATGATGCCGGGCACGTCTTTGTTCGTGGTGTAGAGCATGTTTTCGCCAACTTCGGCGTCCACGTTGATACCCTTGATCTGGATGAAACGCGGCTTGCCGTCGCTGAACACGGTGCCCGCGACAGAGCGTTCCCGCTTGTCCGTCACGACGGTGACCTTGATGTAGCCTTCGAACGCGCCGGACTGGTCCTGCTTGGTTGTGCTTACCTTTACGCCGTTGTCCTTGGCGATGACCGGCGCAGACACCATATTCACGTCCGGGTTCCGGCGGCGCATAATACCAGCGATGGTCGAAGCCGTCAGTGCCTTGAGGTTCATGTCAGAGGCTTCGCCGTCGAACAGGATGTTGATGCCTTGATCGGCTCGTCCGTCATCTGACCGATAAAGTTGCCAAGGTGACCCGACAGGGTGATCCACGGACCCATTATTTTGGATTCGTCCGCTGTGATCGACGGCATGTTGATCGCGTTGGTCACAGCACCGGTCAGCAAGAAGTCAGACATTTGTTCGGCGACTTGCAGAGCAACGTTTTCCTGCGCTTCGGTCGTGGCCGCGCCAAGGTGCGGGGTGACGACGACGTTGGGCAGGTTGAAGAGCGGGCTGTTGGTAGCGGGCTCTTCGGCAAACACATCAAAGGCAGCACCGGCGACGCGGCCATCCTTGATTGCCTCGGCCAGTGCATCTTCGTCCACCAGACCGCCGCGGGCGCAGTTGATGATGCGCACGCCGGGCTTCAGCTTGGCGATCGCTTCGCGGCTCAGGATGTTGCGGGTCTGGTCCGTCAGCGGCACGTGGAAGGTGATGAAATCGGCGCGGCCCAGAAGCTCGTCCAGCTCAACCTTTTCGACGCCCAGTTCAACGGCGCGGTCTTCGGACAGGAACGGGTCATAGGCGATGACCTTCATCCGTAGGCCCTTAGCCCGGTCGATGACGATCGAACCGATGTTACCAGCACCGATGACGCCCAGCGTCTTAGCGGTCAGTTCCACACCCATAAAGCGGGACTTTTCCCACTTGCCAGCGTGAGTCGATGCGTTCGCCTCTGGGATCTGGCGCGCGACGGCCATCATCAGCGAGATGGCATGTTCAGCGGTGGTGATCGAGTTGCCGAAGGGCGTGTTCATAACGATGATTCCCTTTTTCGACGCGGCGGGGATGTCGACGTTGTCGACACCGATGCCTGCGCGGCCGATGACCTTGAGGTTGGTCGCGGCGGCGATCAGCTTTTCGGTCGCTTTGGTGGCGGACCGGATGGCCAGACCGTCATAGTTGCCGATGATGGCAGCCAGCGCATCCTTGTCCTTGCCCAGCTTGGGCTGGAAGTCGACCTCGATACCGCGATCCTTGAAGATTTGAACGGCGGCGTCCGACAATGCGTCGGAAATCAGAACCTTGGGGGCCATGTTTGGCACTCCTTAAGCGAAATGGGGGATGGGGTGAGCCTGAGGCGGCTCACCGGAAAATCAAGCGTTGATTTCGGCCTCAAATGCGTGGGCGATCCACGGCATCAGAGCCTGAAGGTCAGACGTTTCAACCGTCGCGCCGCACCAGATGCGAAGACCTGCAGGGGCGTCGCGGTAAGCACCTACGTCCAGCGCCACGCCTTCGGCTTCCAGACGCTTTGCGACAGCCTTTGCAAATGCAGCGCCGTCGGTGATGCGATCATCGGTGAACTTCACGCATACGCTGGTATTGGACCGGGTCGCCGGATCAACGGCCAAGTTGGCGATCCAGTCATTCTGGTCGCAAAAGTCCCAAATCACTTGCGCATTCGCATCGGCTCGGGCTTTCAGGCCCGGCTGACCGCCAATGGACTGCCCCCACTTCAGCGCGACAAGGTAATCCTCGACACACAACATGGAGGGCGTATTGATCGTTTCGCCCTTGAATATGCCCTCGATCAGCTTGCCCTTGGAGGTCAGGCGGAAGATCTTCGGCAGCGGCCATGCGGGGGTGTAGCTTTCAAGACGCGCGACAGCGCGCGGCGACAGGATCAGCATGCCATGCGCGGCCTCGCCGCCCATGACTTTTTGCCAGCTGAACGTGGTCACATCCAGCTTGTCCCACGGCAGATCCTGCGCAAAAGCGGCAGAGGTCGCGTCGCACAGCGTCAGGC
Source organism: uncultured Loktanella sp. (assembly GCA_963926415.1). GTDB lineage: Bacteria > Pseudomonadota > Alphaproteobacteria > Rhodobacterales > Rhodobacteraceae > Loktanella. The sequence continues at coordinate 2,970 of CAWUXN010000031.1, read as the reverse complement.
CAGCCCGGTCCGCGGGAATCATGTCGCCATGCGGCATGCGCACGCCGGAGGTAGTACCATTCCAAGTGAAGCAAACATCGCTGTCATAGTTCAGGGCTGCCATGTCGACGATTTCACCGTAACCAGCCTCGTGTACAGTGGCTTCGATCTTCAGCTGCTTGACCACGTCGGTGACCCAGCCAGCGCCGAAAGATTCCCATGCGACCATTTCGGCAGGGCGTTCGCCCAGCATGGTCCACATGGCCATTTCAAATGCGCCGGTGTCGGACGCGGGGACGATCCCGATGCGATAATCGGCTGGTACGCCAAGGATTTCGCGGGTCAGGTCAATCGCTTCAGCCAGCTTGGACTTGCCAACGGCAGCACGGTGCGACCGGCCCAAAGGGGCGTCGCCAAGCGATTCAAGTGACCATGTAGGGGGTTTGGCACAGGGGCCAGAAGAAAAACGCGGATTTGCAGGCCGCGTGGCCGGTTTCGTCGTAACCATTTCTGGTATCCTCACAGATAATCGCCCTTCGTTGGGGAAGGGTGTCCCGCCGTAGGAACTAGTCTTGTGCCGGTTAAAAGGCAATGAAAATCCGAACTCTTTTAAGGCACCCCAACGCCGCACTTTTTTGCTGTGGCCTTATCCCGGCCCATCCTGCAACATCAGGCAATCAACGGGAATTGTGACGGGGCTGATATGACCATACACCACAACATCTCTCATTGGGCGGAACGGGTCGATCTGGCCGCTGCCTTTCGATGGACTGCACGCCTGAACATGCACGAGGCGGTTTCGAATCACTTCAGCCTTGCCGTGAACGACGACGGCAGCCAGTTTCTGATGAACCCGAACCAGATGCACTTTGCCCGTATCCGCGCAAGTGACATGCTGCTGATCGACGCAAATGACCCCAAGACGATGGAAGGCCCGAACGCGCCCGATCCGACGGCTTGGGGCCTGCACGGCGGCTTGCACCGTCTGGTACCGCACGCGCGGTGCGCGATGCACGTTCATTCGATCCACGCGACAGTTCTGGCGTCACTGGCCGACAGCACCCTGCCCCCGATAGATCAGAACTGCTGCACCTTTTATGACCGAGTCGTCATCGACGACGGCTATGGCGGTCTAGCGTTCGAAGATGAAGGCACCCGCTGTGCCGCCTTGTTCACCGACCCCAAGACAAAGGTCATGGTGATGGGCAATCATGGCGTTCTGGTGATCGGCGACACCGTGGCGGAAACCTTCAACCGGATGTATTACTTTGAGCGCGCGGCAGAGACTTATATCCGCGCCCTGCAAACGGGCCAGCCCCTGCGCATTCTGCCCCACGACATCGCAGAAAAGACAGCCCAGCAGATCGAGGCCTACCCTGAACAGGATCTTCGCCATCTGTCAGAGCTGAAGGCTTTGTTGGAACGGGACGGTTCGGATTTCGCCTCATGAATGACTCTGTAGATTTTGACGATGACGATTTTGAAGACGACGAAGATGAATTCGATCACTTCGTCGCAGCTCAGGACACGGTCTATGGTACCGTCGTCACAGAACTGACCGACGGGAAGAAACAGACCCACTGGACGTGGTTCATATTTCCGGTACTGACCGGCATTGGGGAATCCCCCATGGCCATGTTCTATTCCTTGCGCGACACCGCAGAGGCTAAGGCCTATCTGGCGCATCCGCTGCTGGGTGATAGGTTGCTGGAATGCATGCGTCTGATCCGGGGCCACAAGGGAACCGACCCCGTCGCCATCATGGGCGAAACAGACGCCTACAAACTGCGCGCCTGCGCCACTTTGTTCGAGGCTGCCACCTCGACCACCCCGATCTTTGCTGCGGTTCTGGACGATATGTTCGGCGGAAAACGCTGCACGAAATCGCAACGCATCCTGCGCAGCCCGCCGGCTGATGAGCTGTTCGGATAAGCGCCCGTGACCCGGACCTTAATATCATTTGGCCACGGCTATTCTGCGCAGGCGCTTGAACGGCCGCTGCTGCCGCAGGGCTGGCGTATAATAGGCACCACCCGGTCAAACGCAAAGGCCGATGATATGCGTGCACGCGGGATCGAAGCGCTTGTATGGCCCGGCGCTGACATCACCGCAGCGCTGGATGCGGCCACGCATGTGCTGATTTCCGCCAGCCCGGACGATGGTGCCGACCCGGTGTTGGCCGCGTTGCATGATCAAATCACCAAACGCGCAGGACGGCTCGACTGGGTCGGCTATCTGTCGACCACCGGCGTCTACGGCGATCACAACGGCGATTGGGTGGACGAAACCACCCCCCTGACCCCCGCCACACGGCGCGGCCAAGCCCGCGTCACGGCAGAGGCTGCTTGGCAAGCAATCCCCGGCCTGCCGCTACATATCTTCAGGCTAGCCGGTATATATGGTCCCGGTCGCGGCCCCTTTGCCAAGGTGCGTAATGGAACGGCGCGGCGCATCATCAAGGATAGCCAAGTCTTTAGCCGCACCCATGTCGACGACATTGCGCAGGTGCTGGCCGCGTCCATTGCCCGGCCCGATCCCGGCGCAATCTACAACGTCTGCGACGACGATCCCGCCCCGCCGCAGGACGTCATCGCCTATGCTGCCGAACTGCTGGGCCTGCCCGTGCCAGAGGCGGTGCGGTTCGAGGACGCCGAGATGACCCCCATGGCCCGCAGCTTTTACGCCGAAAGCAAAAAAGTGCGTAATGACAGGATCAAAGATGATCTGGGGGTAAAGCTGATGTTTCCGGACTATCGAAGCGGACTGCGATCCTTGCTGGACCAAGGCGGTGCCTAACCGCCCAAGCGGCACTGGCGAACAATCCCAGCAGGATGATCGCGACGGCAACATTGGTCACATAGAACGACATGCGCTGATCAAAGGTCAGATCATTCAGAAACGGATAAGGCAGCCCGCTTGTCACCGCCCCCATCGGACTGCCATTCAGGGGCGCAACGGCCAGTTCTGCCCATAGAAAATATCCAATAACGA
>CAWUXN010000030.1:0-10918 GCA_963926415.1 uncultured Loktanella sp. | reverse complement strand
TTGGCGGCGGTGGGTATGTTCCTGCTAGGTGGCGTGTTTTCTGCGCAGTTCGGCATGTCTGCCGTTTACGGCGCGCGGGCGGGCTTCAGCGTCGGGGAAATCTCTCTGTTTGTGTCAGCCATATATTTGGCAGCGCTTGTGGCGCAGTATCCCATCGGCTGGATGTCCGACCGTCTGGACCGCCGCATCCTTATCATCGCTGTTGCGCTGATTGGTGGGGTGGGGTGCTTTGCCGGGGCGTTCTGGCCTGCGTCCTACACGCTTGCCTTGGTGTCTGGTGCGATAGTCGGCGGCACCTCGAATCCGCTTTATGCGCTGCTGATCGCCTATACCAACGACTACCTCGAAAAAGAGGATATGGCCGCGGCATCGGGTGGTTTACTGTTCATTAACGGTGTCGGCGCGATTATGGGACCGCTGACGCTGGGCTATCTGCTGGATACCATGGGCCCGCGCGGATACTGGGTATTCCTGGGCGTGCTGATGTTCGCGGTGGGCATGTATGGCATCTTTCGGATGACGCGCCGAAGCCGGGCCGATATCGGCAACGATCACGTGACCTATGCCAACCTGCCGATGACCACCTCGCCGATCTTGGCCGAGATGGCCCAAGAGGTCTATCTGGACGCCGGAGAGACGAGCGAAGCCGCGCACACCGAACAGGCGGAATAAGTCTTGTCTTAGCTTGAACCGTCTGTTTGTCTGAACCTAATCGCGCCAGACAAAGAGGGCCATGCCGTGAAAACCGCTCAGGATGTGCTGGCCTTTTGGCTGGATGAATGTGGACCTGCCGACTGGTATCGGCAGAACGAGTCGCTGGACACCCGCATCCGCGACTTGTTCGAGGCGACGTGGCACCGGGCGGCTGACGGGCATCTGGGTTTGTGGCTGACCTGCCCAAGCGAGACGCTGGCCTATATCATCCTGACGGACCAGTTCCCGCGTAACATGTTTCGCGGGCAGAGGGATGCCTTTGCCACCGACGCGGTGGCGCGGGCGGCGGCCAAGATGGCGATCGACCGCGACTGGGATTTGCGGATTGACGCCCCGGCGCGACAGTTCTTTTACTTGCCGCTGATGCATTCGGAAAACCTAACCGATCAGGACCGCGCCGTGCGGCTGTTCCATACCCGGATGCCGGACGCGGGGGGGGACAACCTGACGCACGCCCGCGCACACCGCGCGATCATCCGCAATTTTGGTCGTTTTCCCTATCGCAACGACGCGCTGGACCGCAGCACGACGGCGGCAGAGGCGCAGTTCATGACCGAGGGTGGATATGGCTCGATGCTGCGTAAGATGCAGTCTGCCGACGCTTGATCGCGGCCTCTGGCCATCTCGTTCAGAATGGTTAAGTACTAAACCAGTTTTTAACGGACCCGCAGGAGAGACCTCATGGCCGCCCAGAACTTTGATGTGATCGTGATAGGTGCAGGACCTGGCGGCTATGTTGCAGCCATTCGTGCAGCGCAACTTGGCAAGAAGGTCGTGATTGTCGAACGCGAAAACCTGGGCGGGATCTGCCTGAACTGGGGTTGCATTCCGACAAAGGCGCTGCTGCGCTCTTCCGAGGTGTTTCACCTGATGCATCGCGCCAAGGAATTTGGCCTGTCGGTTGAAAAGCCTGACTTTGATCTGTCCGCAGTTATTGCACGTTCGCGCAAGGTGGCGGGGCAGTTGTCGAGCGGAATCGGCCACTTGATGAAAAAGAACAAAATTGCCGTCGTCATGGGCGAGGCCAAGATCACCGCCAAGGGCAAGGTTTTGGTCAAGACCAAAAATGGCAGCGAAGAGCTGACGGCCAAGAACATTATTTTGGCCACGGGCGCGCGCGCCCGGAACCTGCCGGGGCTTGAAGCTGACGGCGATCTGGTCTGGGCCTACCGCGACGCCCTGCAGGCCAAGCGGATGCCAAAGGATCTGTTGGTCATCGGTTCCGGTGCCATCGGGATCGAATTTGCCAGCTTCTTTAACACGATGGGGTCCAAGACGACGGTCGTCGAGGTGATGGACCGCATCCTGCCGGTTGAGGACGCCGAAATTTCCGCTTTTGCAAAGAAGCAGTTCGTCAAGCAAGGCATGACGATCATGGAAAAGGCCATCGTCAAGCAGCTGGACCGCGACCCCAAGGCGGGCAAGGTCACCGCGCATATCGAAGTCGGCGGCAAGATCGAGAAGAAGGTCTTTGACACTGTCATCAGCGCCGTCGGCATCGTCGGCAACGTCGAAGGCCTTGGGCTAGAGGAGTTGGGCGTCAAGATCGACCGCACCCACGTCGTCACCGACGAATACTGCCGCACAGGTGTCGAGGGGCTGTTCGCCATTGGCGACATCGCTGGCGCACCTTGGCTGGCGCACAAGGCCTCCCATGAGGGCGTCATGGTCGCCGAACTGATCGCAGGAGGCGACCCGCACCCCGTTAAGCCCGAGAGCATCGCAGGTTGCACCTATTGCTATCCGCAGGTCGCGTCCGTCGGTTACACCGAGGCGAAGGCCAAGGAACTGGGCTTTGACATCAAGGTCGGCAAGTTTCCTTTTATCGGCAACGGCAAGGCGATCGCACTTGGTGAGCCAGAGGGCCTGATCAAAACCGTCTTTGATGCGAAAACCGGCGAGCTGCTGGGTGCGCATATGGTGGGCGCAGAAGTGACAGAGCTGATCCAAGGCTATGTCATCGGCCGCCAGTTAGAGACGACGGAAGAAGACCTGATGAATACGGTCTTTCCGCATCCGACGTTGTCCGAGATGATGCATGAAAGCGTTTTGGACGCCTACGACCGCGTCATTCATATGTGAGGCTGCAGGGGGGGGCGTCCATTGTTCTTGAACCAATGGCGAACGACAACGATCCCCGCTGCTACGCAGCCCCCGCGGTATTTTGACCAGAAGAAGGATGGACAGAGCCGAAATGGGCAATGTTCATTCTTTGTTCATTTTTGGGGCTGGCAATCGGGTTTTGGCTTGCTATCTGATGAATACACCGCCTTGGGGGCAAAATGGCCGAGCTGAAGAACATCGAAGTGCGCGGCGCGCGCGAGCATAATTTGAAGAATATCGACGTGGATATTCCGCGCGACCAGTTGGTAGTGATCACCGGCCTGTCGGGGTCGGGGAAATCCTCGTTGGCGTTCGACACGGTCTATGCCGAAGGGCAGCGCCGCTATGTCGAAAGCCTAAGCGCTTATGCGCGGCAGTTCCTTGATATGATGGAAAAGCCGGATGTGGATCACATCAGCGGGTTGAGCCCGGCGATCTCCATCGAGCAAAAGACAACGTCCAAGAATCCCCGGTCCACTGTCGGGACGATCACCGAAATCTCTGACTACCTGCGCTTGCTGTTCGCCCGGGCCGGGACGCCCTATTCCCCCGCTACCGGCCTGCCTATTGAAGCGCAGCAGGTGCAGGACATGGTCGACCGCGTCATGACGATGCCTGAGGGTACCCGCGGGTATATGCTGGCCCCCATCATCCGCGACCGAAAGGGCGAGTACCGCAAGGAATTCTTGGACTTGCGCAAGCAGGGTTTCCAACGCGTAAAAGTGGACGGCCAGTTCTATGAGCTAGATGAGCCGCCCACGCTGGACAAAAAATTCCGCCATGACATCGACGTCGTCGTCGACCGGATCGTCGTGCGCGAGGGGCTAGAGACGCGTCTGGCGGATTCCTTCCGTACTGCCCTAGACCTTGCCGACGGTATCACTGTGCTGGAGATAGCAGCCCCCGCTGGCGAAGAGGGGGCAGAGGCTGTGGAGCCTGAGCGCATTACGTTCTCTGAGAAGTTCGCCTGCCCGGTGTCCGGCTTTACTATTCCGGAAATCGAACCGCGCCTGTTTTCCTTCAACGCCCCCTTGGGCGCGTGCCCGGCCTGTGACGGGCTCGGGGTAGAGCTGTTCTTTGACGAACAACTTGTCGTGCCGGATGTGACGCTGAAGATTGCCGATGGTGCCTTGGCCCCCTGGCGCAAAGGGAAAAGCCCGTATTTTCTGCAGACGATTGAGTCGATTGCCAAGCACTATGGCTTTAACAAGACTGCTCGGTGGAAGGATCTAGACCCCAAGCACCAAGAGGTGTTCCTGCGCGGCTCTGGCAAAGAAGAAATCAAGTTCCGCTATGACGAAGGTGGCCGTGTTTATCAGGTCTCGCGCCCGTTCGAGGGCGTAATTCCGAACATGGAACGTCGCTACCGCGAGACCGACAGTAACTGGATCCGCGAAGAATTCGAAGGCTTTCAGAACAACCGCCCCTGCGGCACCTGCAATGGTTTCCGCCTGCGTGAAGAGGCACTGGCGATCAAGATTGGCGGGCTCCACGTTGGTCATGTAGTTCAAATGTCCATTCAAGAGGCCTATGACTGGTGCGTGGCCGTGCCAGACCAGCTGAGCAAACAGAAGAATGAAATCGCCAAGGCGATCCTAAAGGAAATCCGCGAGCGGCTGGGGTTCCTGAACAACGTCGGCCTAAATTACCTGACTATGGCGCGTAACGCCGGCACCTTGTCCGGTGGCGAAAGCCAGCGGATCCGGCTCGCGTCGCAGATCGGCTCCGGCTTGACGGGCGTGTTGTATGTGCTGGACGAGCCGTCCATCGGTCTGCACCAGCGCGACAATGACCGTCTTCTGACAACGCTTAAAAACTTGCGTGATCAAGGCAATACCGTGATCGTGGTTGAACACGACGAGGAAGCGATCCGCGAGGCGGACTATGTTTTCGACATCGGTCCGGGGGCCGGGATCCACGGCGGCAACGTAGTGGCCAAGGGCACACCAGCCGAAATTATGGCCAATGAGAACTCCATCACCGGTATGTATCTGACCGGAAAACGTAAAATCGCGGTGCCCGCCACCCGGCGCAAGGGCAACGGCAAAAAGCTGACCGTGGTCAAGGCGACGGGCAACAATCTGCACTCGGTTACGGCGGATTTTCCACTGGGCAAATTCGTTTGTGTGACTGGCGTTTCTGGCGGCGGCAAATCCACGCTGACGATCGAGACGCTGTTCAAGAACGCCGCGATGAAGCTTAATGGCGCACGGCAAGCACCCGCGCCCTGCGAGACGATCAAAGGATTCGAGCATCTGGATAAGGTGATCGACATCGACCAGCGCGCCATTGGCCGCACCCCGCGGTCGAACCCGGCGACCTATACTGGTGCTTTCACGCCGATCCGCGACTGGTTCGCGGGCCTGCCAGAGGCGAAGACTCGCGGATATAAGCCCGGTCGCTTCTCGTTCAACGTCAAAGGCGGTCGCTGCGAGGCGTGTCAGGGCGACGGCGTCATCAAGATCGAGATGCACTTTCTGCCCGATGTCTATGTCACCTGCGAAACCTGCAAGGGCCAGCGCTATAACCGCGAGACGCTGGAGGTCAAATTCAAGGGTAAGAGCATCGCGGATGTCCTTGATATGACTGTAGAAGATGCGCAGGCGTTCTTTACCGCCGTCCCTTCAATCCGCACCAAGATGGACGCGCTGGTGCGGGTCGGCCTTGGCTATATCAAGGTAGGCCAACAGGCGACGACGCTGTCCGGCGGCGAAGCGCAACGCGTGAAATTGTCCAAGGAACTGGCGCGCCAGTCCACGGGCCGTACGCTCTATATCCTTGATGAACCGACCACAGGTCTGCACTTCGAGGACGTACGCAAGCTGCTGGAAGTCCTACACGAGTTGGTGGATCAGGGCAATTCCGTCGTGGTGATCGAGCATAACCTTGATGTCATCAAGACCGCCGACCACCTGATCGACATTGGCCCTGAAGGCGGCGACGGCGGTGGCCGAATTGTGGCCGAGGGGACACCGGAACAGGTGGCCGAGGTCGAGGCCAGCCATACTGGGCGCTATCTGAAGCCGATGTTGCAGCCCAAGCGGGTCGCTGCGGAATAAGAAGACGCCGCTGCGTTTTGGCGCAGCGGCGGGATGCCTCCGGCGAAGATGTTTGGGGTCAGAAGAAGCTCAGACTGCGCCTAAGATCCGGATTAGTTGCAGCAGATCGTAGCTTTGATCGGGTAGAGCGATGATCTGATTGTCGAGCACAGCATAATTCTGGCCGGCGTTGAGGGCGGGCAAGTTATAGCGTGCAATCAACTGGTCTTGTGTCAGTGCGGCATCGGGCAGGACGGTGACGTTATCCGCCAAGGTGGGCCGCGCAGCCAGTGTGTTGATCGTCAGCAATTTTTCATAATCCTCAGCGCTGAGCAGCACGGGGCGTCCGTCGATCACGGCGTAGCGTTTGCCTTCGGGGGCCGCTGGCAGGTCAAAGATCTGGCGGATCTGGTTAGAGCTGAGCGCGGTGGTGCGGGGCGCGTCCGGTGCCGGGGTGGTCGGCGTATAGTCGGTCCAGCGGTCGTCGAAGATGCCGCGCAGGGCCTCTTGGTCATAACCCGCCCAGTCTTGATAGGTGACGCCCTTTTTCGCGAGGCCGGGGGGCACGCAGGGCGGGTTCTTTTTCGCGAGACCCGGCGGGCAGTTGGCGATTGTGGTATAGTCGCGCGCGCCGAACTGGGATGCGTCCATGTCGGGGGTCAGATAGATCAACCCGCTGGCGGCGGCGATCCCTCTGGCGATACGGGTCAGATCGCCGGTGTCATCGTGGGCATGGCCGGTGCTGTGTTCATTGACGATACGGACATGCTTTTTCCCATTCCCATTTGCGTGGCCATTGCCGTTACCATGACCATTCCCATAGTTTTGGGCGGCGTTCGATTTGCCGCCGCCGTTGCCATGCCCTTTGCCCTTCTCGTCGGCCATCAGGGGCATAGCGGTTAGGGCGGCTATGGCGGTTAATGTGACAAGATATTTCATACTGTGGTCTTTCTGGTTGCGGTTCACCGGCTCAACGCGACGGGCAGGCGCGCCGTTCCGGGTGCGCTGCACCCGTCAGCGGTTATTCGCGCTTGCGGGCGGAAAAGCGCGGCAGCATGGCGGAGAAATCCCGCCCGGCCCCATCTTCGCGGTTCACGAACTGGTCGTAAAGCGCACGTGCGGCCTCTCCTAATGGGGTATCGGCGTCGGCTGTCTTGGCGGCTGCCTGCGCCAGCGTAAGATCCTTAAGCATCAGATCAGCGGCGAACCCGGGCTTGTAGTCATTGTCAGCAGGCGACACCGGGCCAACGCCGGGAGCGGGGCAATAGGTGTTCATGCTCCAACTGGAGCCTGACGACGTGCTAACCACATCGAACATCGCTTGGCGGTCAAGGCCAAGGCGGTCGGCCAGATTGAACGCCTCGCATGTGGCGATCATGGTGACGCCAAGGATCATGTTGTTGCAAATCTTGGCGGCCTGACCGTTGCCAGCGGGGCCACAGTGGACGACCTTTTGCCCCATGATGTCGAACAGCGGTTTGCAGATCTCGAAGGCGTCCTTGGATCCGCCCGCCATAAAGGTCAGCGTGCCGTTCGTCGCGCCGCCGATGCCGCCGGATACCGGGGCGTCTATGGCCATTAGTCCTGCCTCTCCAGCGGCTTGCGCGACGTTTCTCGCGCTTTCCACATCAACTGTGGAACAGTCCAGATGCACAGCGCCGGGTTTCATCGCGGGGTGGATCTCGGCGGCGACACTGCGCAGGATCGCGCCGTTGGGCAGCATGGTAATGACCACATCCGCGCCATTTGCGGCGGCGGCGGCGCTGTCTGCCATGGTCATGCCGCCCGGGTTTGTGTGGGTGTCGAAACCGGTTACGGTGTGGCCAGCTTTGATCAGGTTTGCGGCCATGGGCGCGCCCATGTTGCCAAGGCCGATGAATGCGATGTTCATGCTGAAATCTCCGGGTATAGGGCGTCAGGGCCAAGGGGGGCGGTCAGGGCCGCAATGTCGGTTGCAGGCACATCCCAGCTGGTGTGCCGCCATTTTGGTGTGCGGTCGCGGTCAATAATCGCGGCGCGGATGCCTTCTAGGAAATCCGAGTCCGCTTGGCTACGAAAGGTGAAGCGGAATTCCTGCGTTAGGGCCGTGTGGATGTTGGGTTCCGCGCGGACCGCACGGACAATCTGCAGCGTGCAAGCCATGGACAGAGGCGAATTCCGCTCCATCAGGTCAAAGGCGTGGGTGATGGGGGCCGGTGGCACCGCGCCGGGTTGCTGGCGGATTGCGGACAGGTCCGGCGAGGCAAAGACGTGGTCGATATCGCGGTGCCAAGCGGCGAGCTTGCTTTGCGGGGCTGGCAGGGACGCCGCGACGACGGCGCTGGCGTCACCATCCGCGCAAAGGGTCGCAATTAAGCCCGACCATGCTTCCTGCGGGATCAGGTGATCGGCGAATCCGGCATAGATGGCATCGCCTGCGTCCATACGCTGGCCGGTCAGGCCAATGTATTCGCCAAGCCGCCCCGGCGCGCGCGCTAGCAGCAAGGTGGAGCCGACGTCTGGCACCAGCCCGATGCCGCACTCTGGCAGGGCGACGCGGGTACCGTCGTCCACGACGCGGTGGCTGGCATGGCCGCCGATGCCAACGCCGCCGCCCATAACAAAGCCCTGCATCAGCGCGATGATCGGCTTGTCATAGCCTGCAATCATGGCGTTTAGGCGGTATTCATCGCGCCAAAACTGGCGGCCGGGACCATAGTCGCCAGCGGTGCCGGTGGCATAGATCTGCGCGATATCGCCGCCGGCGCAGAACGCCTTGGGCCCCTCTGCGTCGATGATGACAAGGGCGATGGCGTCGTCGCTGCGCCAGCGGATCAGCGCGTCCTCGATCTGCATGACCATATCCCAGGTCAGGGCGTTCAGCGCCTTTTCCCGCGTCAGGGTGATGCGGCCGGCGCGGCCTTCGGTGCGGATATCAACATCGCTCATGCTGAGACCATGTCGCGGGCGACGATCATACGCATAATCTCGTTCGTACCTTCTAGGATTTGATGGACGCGCAGGTCGCGGACGATTTTCTCAATCCCGTAGTCGGCAAGATAGCCGTAGCCGCCGTGCAATTGCAGGCATTGATCGGCGACCTCCGATCCGGTTTCGGTCACCAGTTTTTTCGCCATGGCGCAAAAGCGGGTCGCGTCGGGGGAACCGGTGTCCAGCTTACACGCGGCCTGCCGCAGGAAGATGCGGGCGGATTGCAGTGCGATTTCCATGTCAGCTAGGCGGAATTGCAGCGCCTGAAACTGGTCGATGGATTTGCCGAAGGCTTTGCGGTCGGCCATGTAGGAGCGTGTTTGGTCCAGCGCAGATTGAGCGGCACCCAGCGAGCAGGCGGCGATGTTCAGACGGCCACCATCGAGGCCCTTCATGGCGTAGGTGAAGCCTTTACCCTCTTCCCCCAACAGATCAGCGGAAGAGATCGCGCAGTCGTCCAACTGGACCTGACGTGTCGGCTGGCTGCGCCAGCCCATTTTGTCCTCTAGCCCGCCAAAGGACAGGCCTTTGGCGCCGTCCATTACGACAAAGGCGCTGATCCCCTTGGGACCCTCCGCGCCGCTGCGGGCCATGACGACATAGGCGTCGGAATAGCCCCCGCCAGAGATAAAGGCCTTGGTCCCCGTCAGGGCGTAGCCGACGTTTGATTGCACCGCGCGGGTTTTCAGGGCGGCGGCGTCTGATCCGCTGGCGGGCTCGGTCAGGCAGTAGGAAAATACAGTTTCCATAGCGATTGCGCCGGGCAGCAGACGGGATTTCATCTCGTCACTGCCGAACTGGTCGATCATGCGCGCGCACATGTTGTGGATCGATAAGAACGCCGCGACAGAGGGGCAGGCCATCGATAGCGCCTCGAACACCAAGGTCGCGTCAAGGCGCGTCAAGTCGGTGCCGCCGGACTCCTCGGACACATACAGACCGCCAAAGCCAAGCTCTGCCAGTTTGGGCCACAGATCCCGGGGAATTGTGCCGTCCTTTTCCCATTGACGGGCAAAGGGCGCGATGTGTTCCGCTCCGCAGGCCTGAGCCATGTCAAAGATCGCCGATTGCTCTTGGCTGAGTGCAAAGTCCATCATTTCCCCCGAATTCCCCCCACGAATTGAACGTGCGTTCAGAAAAAGGATGCCGAAGGGTCTGGGGTTTGTCAAAAAGATAAAGCCCGCATCCGAGCTTGGGACGGATGCTGGCCGCACCGACCACGGGGATGCATTTGGGGTGGCCGGATGTCAGGCGGCCATGGGGGGCCGCTGTTAGCAGGCATTCACGGCCTGCGGGCGGAATGGCTTCGCCCAATTTCACGAAATATTTCAAGTTCATTTGGAATATAGAAAGGCGCACCCGGTGAAGGATGCGCCTTTAAATTTAATCTGTTAAATGGGGGGTTAGTCCATTGGTTTGAAGTTCAGCGCAGCGCCGTCCTTGATGCCCGACGGCCAACGGGATGTGACCGTTTTGGTGCGGGTGTAGAACTTGAACGCGTCCGGGCCGTGCTGGTTCAGGTCGCCAAAGACGGATTTCTTCCAGCCGCCAAAGGTGTGGTAGGCCAGCGGCACGGGGATCGGCACGTTGATGCCGATCATGCCGACATTGACGCGAGACGCGAAATCGCGTGCGGCGTCGCCATCTCGGGTGTAGATTGCGGTGCCGTTGCCCATTTCATGGTCCATGGCCAGCGCAAGCGCTTCTTCGTAGTCCTTGGCGCGAACAACAGACAGCACGGGGCCAAAGATTTCTTTTTTGTAGATGTCCATGTCGGTGGTGACGCGGTCGAACAGGTGCGGGCCAACAAAGAAGCCGTCCTCGTAGCCTTGCAGGCTGAAACCGCGGCCATCAACGACCAGTTCTGCACCCTGTGCGACGCCGGATTCGACCATCTTGAGGATGTTCGCCTTGGCAGCAGCAGTAACGACAGGGCCGTAGTCCACGTCATTGCCACCGGTGTAGGGGCCGACTTTTAGCGCGTCGATGCGGGGCTTGAGCTTTTCAATCAGCTTGTCGGCAGTCTCGTCCCCAACAGGCACGGCGACGGAAATCGCCATGCAGCGCTCCCCTGCTGCGCCGTAGCCTGCGCC
>CAWUXN010000029.1:0-3444 GCA_963926415.1 uncultured Loktanella sp. | reverse complement strand
GAAGAAGCTGACCGCCTACCCCTGTCGCTAGACGTCATCGCTGCTGTCCTGCACGAGCCGGCGCTGGCAGGCTGGGACGGCTTTGGCGTCGTGGTACAAGCCTATGGGTTGCGCGCCGGGCTGGTCATTGATCACCTGAACGAGCTGGCCGAAGAACTGGATCGGAAGATCATGGTGCGACTAGTAAAAGGTGCCTATTGGGACACAGAAATTAAACGCGCACAGGTTATGGGCATGGACGGTTTTCCCGTTTTCACAGCCAAGGCCCATACCGACGTCAGCTATATCGCCAATGCCAAAAAGCTGCTGGGTCTGACGGACCGGATCTACCCGCAGTTTGCGACGCACAACGCGCATACGGTGGCGGCCATTCTGGATCTGGCGCAGCAGATGGATCGCAGCCCTAGCGATTTTGAATTTCAGCGACTGCACGGCATGGGAGAGACGTTGCACACCATCGTGCTGAACGACCAGCACACCCGCTGCCGCATCTATGCCCCCGTTGGCGCGCACGAGGATCTGCTGGCCTATCTGGTGCGCCGCCTGCTGGAAAACGGAGCGAACTCCAGCTTCGTGAACCAGATCGTGGACGAAGATGTGACGCCAGAGGCAGTGGCCGCTGACCCTTTCGACCAGATCGGTGTACGGCACGCTATTCGCAGCGGTCCCGCACTGTTCGGGGCGGAGCGGGTCAATTCCAAAGGTTTTGATCTGACCCACGAGCCGACGCTGGCGACAATTGAAGGCGCGCGCGCACCGCACAAAGATGCCGTTTGGGACGTCGCACCGCAGGTGGCCGGATTTAATGCCGGCACAGATGCGGCCCAGCCGATGATGAACCCGGCCAGGCCCGGCGATCTGGTCAGCCGTGTCGTGCCTGCGTCTGCCGCGGCGGTCGCGGCGGCCTTTGACGCGGCAGCGTCTTGGGACGCGCCAGCGGGTGCACGCGCCGATATTCTGGACGCTGCAGCAAATGCCTTCGAGGCACACGCTGGCGAAATCTTTGCCATTCTGGCCAGAGAGGCCGGTAAAGGCCTGCCTGACGCCGTGGCAGAACTGCGCGAGGCGGTGGATTTCCTGCGCTATTACGCGGCAGAGGCGCGCGGAATGTCCGAGGCGCAAGCGCGCGGGATCTGGATCTGCATCAGCCCTTGGAACTTCCCCCTTGCGATCTTTACTGGCCAGATTGCGGCGGGTATGGCGGCGGGCAATGCTGTATTGGCGAAACCAGCGCAGCAAACGCCGGCCATCGCACATCTTGCTGTTAAGCTTATGCATCAGGCGGGCGTGCCTACAAATGTCCTGCACTGCCTGCCCGGCGGCGGAGAGGTTGGCGCGGCGCTGACGGCAGACGCCCGCGTGGCCGGTGTCGCCTTTACCGGATCGACCGCCACAGCACGCAAGATCGCGTCCAGCATGGCCGATCACTGCGCCGCCGGCACACCGCTGATCGCGGAAACCGGCGGGTTGAACGCGATGATCGTCGACAGCACCGCCCTGCCTGAACACGCCGTGCGCGATATCATCAACGGTGCCTTCCGGTCCGCTGGCCAGCGCTGCTCGGCCTTGCGGTGCCTTTATGTGCAGGACGACATCGCGGACAAACTGCTGACCATGCTGAAGGGCGCGATGGATACGCTGACCTTGGGCGATCCGTGGGATCTGTCCACGGATATCGGCCCGGTGATCGACGCCGCCGCACGCGACGGGATCAACAGCCACATCACGCAGGCCGCCGCCGAAGGGCGCGTTCTGCATCAACTGGCGGTGCCCGGTCTGGGCGAGTTCGTCGCCCCCACGATCATCGTGCTAGACGGGATCGATCAGCTAGAGCGTGAGATCTTTGGCCCCGTGCTGCATGTCGTCCGCTTTAAATCGCGCGATCTGGACAAGGTCATCGCCGCGATCAATGCCACTGGGTACGGGCTAACCTTTGGCCTGCATACCCGGATCGACGACCGGGTGGAGACGATGGTCAACAGTATCAACTGCGGCAATATCTACGTCAACCGCGACCAGATCGGGGCCATCGTCGGCTCTCAACCGTTTGGGGGCGAAGGGCTTTCTGGCACTGGCCCAAAGGCTGGCGGGCCGCAGTATCTGCCCCGCTTTACCGCGCCAAAACCCGCCGGGGCCACGCCTGCAGACTGGGACAGCCAGGATACTCCGGCGCGGTTGGCGCAGGCCTTAAGCAGCGCGCCGATGCCCGCCGCCGCGCCGCCACGCGACATGCCTGGCCCTACGGGGGAATCGAACCGGTTGACCTTGCAGCCGCGCGGACCAGTCCTGTGCCTGGGCCCCGGCCCTGCGGCCGCGGCAGCGCAGGCCAAACAGGTCGAGCAATGGGGCGGGCAGCCGGTCATGGCGCAGGGCACCGTCGCAGCCAGCGTCCTGAGCAGACTCAACCCACTGGCCAATGTCATCTGGTGGGGCGATGCGGAACAGGGCCGCGCCTATGCCCGCGCGCTGGCCGATCGTGATGGCCCAATCATCGGGCTGATCACCGCAACGCCTGATATCGCGCATGTAATGCATGAACGTCATGTCTGCATCGACACCACCGCAGCGGGCGGCAATGCCGCGCTTCTGGCAGAGGTCGCGGTGCTGACACCCTGACCCATCTCCGCCAATGGGGGCGCAGTGCGATTGCGCCCCCTTGACCCTGGCATCTGGCGCTGCACCTATGTGCCATGTTTCCGATCCGCGATCACAACCCGTCCGGGCGCACGCCCTACGTCACCTATGGCCTGCTGATCGCCAATATCGCGATCTGGCTTTGGTCAGTGACGATGATCACCAACGACAACGCGCTGAATTGGTTCTACTACAACTACGCCCTTATCCCTGCGCGGATGGCCGATGGCACAGGTTTTGGCGGCCTTGTGACATCAATGTTTGTGCATGCAGGTTTTCTGCATCTGGCCTGCAATATGCTGTTTCTGTTCATCTTTGGCGACAACATGGAGGACAGAATGGGCCACGGGTCCTTTGCGGTCTTCTATGCCTGTTGCGGCATCGCAGCGGGATTGGCGCAGGTAATGATCGATCCCGCGTCTGCCGTTCCGACGGTGGGTGCATCAGGGGCAATCGCGGGGGTGATGGGCGGCTATTTGCTGCTATTTCCCCGCGCTCACGTCGATATCGTCTTGATCCTGATCGTCTTTTTTAAGGTCTTCCCGGTCCCCGCCTGGCTGATACTTGGCCTGTGGTTCGGGATGCAGGCCTTTCGCGGACTGGGGCCGCAAGCTGACGGCGTCGTCGCCTATTGGGCGCATATGGGGGGGTTTGTCGCCGGGATCATCCTGACCGTGCCACTGTGGCGGTGGCTGGGCGGCACAGCCTTTTGGCAGGTCACGCACGCCGTCCCGCCGCATCCGCCCATGACCTACATGGACGGATCCAGCCGTATCCCAACGGTGCGCCGCAAGCGTTAAGCTTTGCGGA
>CAWUXN010000028.1:0-6269 GCA_963926415.1 uncultured Loktanella sp. | reverse complement strand
GATCCATCACAACGCCACCCCAGTCAAAAGGCGACCGCCCTTCAGGCGCAGGACATTAGCACTGACCTGCGCCTTGGCCGCACGGATCAGGTTCAGATCATGGCTGGCGATCAGCACGGTCTTGCCCATGCGGTTCAGCTCGACCAGCAGGGTCAATAGACGTTGCGACATTTCCCAATCGACGTTGCCCGTGGGTTCGTCCGCGATAATCACGTCAGGTGATGTGATGACCGCCCGCGCCAGCGCAGCACGCTGCCGCTCTCCGCCTGACAGTTCGGGCGGCAATTGCACGGACTGCGCCGACAATCCCACCCAAGCCAGCAATTCTTCCAGATTGCCCTGCGACTCGCTGGCGCGGCCGGCGATCTGCAAGGGCAGCGCGATGTTTTCGGCAACAGGCAGGTGATCAAGGAACTGGCAGTCCTGATGCACGACACCGATCCTGCGGCGGGCCATCGCGATATCGTCGCGGCCCATCTGCGCGGCATTCTGCCCGAACAGGCTGACAACCCCTGTTGTCGCCCGCAGATCGCCGTAGCATAATTTCAATAAGGTCGTTTTGCCTGCGCCCGACGGGCCGGTCAGGAACTGGAACGATCCGGGGGCAAGCGCCAGCGACAGGCCAGAGAAAAGCTCTCCCCCGCCATAGCTGTAGGCCACGTCCGATAACTCGATCAAAGTGGTCTCCTCATCCCTGTCCGTAATGTTTTGCCCAAATCTGCAACAGGTTACAATGCAATCACGCCGGTTAGTGACGCAAAACCTTGGCCTTATGCGCCGACGTTGTTAGGAATGTCCCAATAATGGGTGCCGAGTGGCACTGAATGTCGTGCAAAAGGACCTGTGGCGATGCGGCTAATTTGCCCGAACTGCGGCGCTCAATACGAAGTCGGCGCGGACGTCATCCCCGATGACGGCCGTGATGTGCAGTGTTCAAACTGCGACCAGACTTGGTTCGAAAACCCCAAGGAACCATCCGCTGCGGCTGAAGACGACGATATTGCGCCTGCAAAACCAGCACCGGTGTCAGTCGCTGCAGCGTCGTTTGCCGCCGTCGTCGCCGATACCCGGACCAAAGCAGCGGAGCCTGCGTACAAACCTGCAGCCCCTGCGCCCAGCGCGCCGCCCACGCCGATCCGCACCCAGCTTGATCCATCCATCGCGGATATCCTGCGCGAAGAAGCCGCGCGCGAAGAAGCTGCGCGCAAATCCGAGTCCGCCGGCGGACTGGAACAGCAGGCTGATCTGGGCTTGGCAGAGCCGTCCCGGCCCCGTCCCGCCCCATCAGTGCCCCCTGCTGTGCCCAATGATCAGACGAAAGCGCGGACCGACCGCTTGCAAGGCCACCCACCCACCGTGCCCGCCACGACGCCCGGCAGCCGCAAAGAACTGTTCCCGGACATCGAGGAAATCAATTCAACCCTGCGGTCCAGCGCCGACCGGGGCGGCCTGCCCCCCCTGCCGTCCGAAGAGGCGCAGATCGCCCGCCGCAGCAACTGGCGCGGCTTTTTCGCGATGATCACGCTGATCGTCATCCTGGCGCTGATCTATACCTACGCAGACAAGATCGGGTCGGAAATCCCGGCGCTGTCGACGGCCTTGGTAGGTTTTGTAGAGGTTGTGGATGCAATGCGCCTGTGGCTTGATCAACAGATCGCCAACCTGCTGGATGACGCCCCCGGAGGCAACTAAGCCGCACCGCCGCTAGGCGATTTAGGTCAGAAGCGATCTAGCAGACGGTCCAGATAATCCCGTTCGACCTGCGGTCTGTCCTGCTCGGCCGAGCGGCGGCGGATTTCGTCCAGCAGCTCTTCGGCGCGGCGATAGATGTCTTCGCCCTGCAGCAGGTTTTCATCCGTGCCGTATTCCCCAGTGCTGCCCAATTGGCGGCCCAGCGGATCGCGGCGGCCGGGCTGAACCTGACCGGTCTGGTCGCCCGTCGCATTGCCCTGCCCCGGTTCCCGCTGCTGGTTCTGCGCCAGCGCCTCGCCAATGGCCCGCATCCCGTTGCGCAACGCGTCCATCGCATCGGCTTGGCGGTCAATCGCCTGCGCCATGTCGCGATCGCGCAGCGCCTGTTCGGCCCCGTCCATCGCGCCTTCGGCCTCATCCAGCGATCGCCGGGCCAGATCTCCTGCGTCGCCGGGCAGACCCGGCAAAGCGCCGCGCTGGCGGTTCAGCTCGTCCCGCAAGGCTTGCTGACGTTCTGCCAGTGACTGGCCATCGTTTTCGCCCGCGCCGCTGCCCTGACCGTCATTCTGGCCCTGACTTTCGCCTTGGCCTTCGGCCTGATCCTGACCCGTACCATCCGCGCCTTGCTGCTGGCCCTGACCTTGCGGCAACCGCCCCTGTTGACCTTCGCCCTGACCTTGCTGACCCTGACCGGATTCTTGACCCGGTTGCTGTCCGGACTGTTGCCCCGATTCCTGGTCTTGGTTCTGCATGTCGCGGAAGGCGTCGTCGGACAGGTCCTGCTGGTCGCGCAGCGTGTCAGCCAGATCCTGCATAGACTGCTGGCCCGGCGTCTGTGGGCCGTCGCCGCTGCCCTCGCCTTGGGTGATGCGCATGTTTTCCAGCAGGCTATTCAACTGCTCCATCAGCGCCTGAGCCTCGGCCATGCGGCCTTCTTGCATCAGCTCTTCAATGCGGTCCATCAGGGCCTGCAATTCGTCCTGAGACATCTCCATTGAGTTTTCGGCCGACTGCGGCTGATCGGTGCTGTCGCCCGGCTCCATCTGGTCGGCCAGCATCTGCATGTAGTCCTGCGTGGCGCCGCGCAGTTCTTGCATCAGCTCTGCGATTTCGGCCTCTGACGCGCCATTGCGCATCGCCTCTTCCAACCGTTCCTGCGCGCGGGCAAGTCGCTCGCGGGCATCGGCCAAAGTTCCGTCCTCCAGCTGAACCGCAAGATCCCACAGGGCCTGCACGATCTCGGTCTCATTCTCGTCGCTCATGCCAAAGCGGTCG
This sequence comes from uncultured Loktanella sp., assembly GCA_963926415.1. Taxonomy (GTDB): domain Bacteria; phylum Pseudomonadota; class Alphaproteobacteria; order Rhodobacterales; family Rhodobacteraceae; genus Loktanella. The sequence continues at coordinate 3,302 of CAWUXN010000028.1, read as the reverse complement.
AACTGATCGAGCCGCCGAATGATGACGCGCAGCCGCAGGTATGTCGTCTGGTTGGTGAACAGCGTGTCAGGCTCATAGGACACGGCGCGCAACACCTGCACGATGCGGCGCGCGTTTTCGCGGCTCCACATCAGATCGCGGCGCTGTTCTACGATGGCCTTAGCGACGGGCTGGAAAAAGCGGCGGCCCGGCAGGATCATCGGCTCTGCCGGCGTGATTGTCGTCTGCTCCGCCGCATCGGTCACCGACAGCGTCAGTGTGACGGGCATGTTGGCCAAGGGGTGCTGCGACAGGTTGTCGATCAGAAATTCGTCAAAATCAGCCCGGTCCCCGCCGAAGGGCATTGGCAAGTCCAGCACGACCGGATCAATCGTGTCCGGATCCACCGTCAGGCCAAAGCTGCGATCCACCGCCCTAAGGTTCAGCGCGAAGGTCGCCGTGCCGCTTTCAACGCCATAATCATCAGAGGCGACGAAGGCTTGCTTCAGCTCGCCCAGTGCGTCTGATTCGATCGGGGCCGTCAGGCTGACCTGCGGCGCGGCGTCGGGCAAGATGCTAACATCCCATGCCGCGCCATTCGGCCCGTCGATCGTGACTTGTCCGGCTTGCGCGACACTGAAGCTTTGCTGTGGATCGGGGGCCGGGGGAACATCGCCGGTGCGGCTTGATACGGTTTCCGCCACCGTCAGTGCGCCAACTTCGCCATACAGGCGCAGGGTGATTTCCGACCCCAGCGGCACCTGCACCACACCCGGCGCGACGTCATTCAGATAGAGCGTCGGCTTGCCCGTATAGGCTGGCGGCGCGATCCAGCCTTCCCAGGCTGGCCCAGTCGCCAGCGTGACGCCACCGCCGTTCTGCGCAATCTCAGTTATCGATCCAACACGTAGTACCGATCCGAACAGCAGCGCGATCACGAACATCATCAACGCGATGAACCGCAGGCCATAAGGATCGCGGTCCGACACGCGCAGATCGGGCTGCACCGGGCGTGCCGCCTCCGTCGCGCGGCGCATCCGAGTCAGATGCGCCTGCCACACGGCGGCAGAGGCCGGGTCGGACGCGCCAATCGCCTGCGTGTCGCGAACGGCTGCAATGGGCCGCCCAAGTATGGCGGCATCGACACGGGCCAGCGCCTCTTCCCAACTGGGCCAACGGAACATCTGCAACCCGCGCACTAATGCAGCACCCAACGCAATGACAGCGATCAGCGACAGGCCCCAGAACACTTCTAGGCTCATGCTGTCCTGCAGGCCGAACATCAGCGGGGCCAAAATAACGAAAAATACGCTCCATAATGGCCAAAATGCACGCGTGGCGCTTTCCGAGATCATACCCATGCGGGTCAGGGCAACGGGGCGCACCAGATGCGGCATAGCGGCAGTATGGTCGGCAGGGTGATCGGTCAGCGGGCCACTCCCTTGGCGCTGTGTGCAACCGAAGGGGTCACAACCATGCAGGTATGATATCGCGCGCGATCATTTCGTCAAAGGTCGGACGTGCCCGAATAACCGCAAATTGATCATTCTGGACTAAAACTTCGGGAATAAGCGGACGAGAGTTGTATTCCGACGCCATCACCGCCCCATAAGCCCCGGCAGAGCGGAAGACGACCAGATCGCCGGGGGCCAACTGCGCCATGCTACGCCCCTTGGCAAAGGTGTCACCACTTTCGCAAACCGGGCCGACAATGTCATAGGTCGCATGTTCTGCCCCCGGCGCGGGCTGCACAACGGGGACGATGTCGTGATGCGCATCATACATCGCGGGGCGGATGAGGTCGTTCATCGCGGCATCAAGGATCAGGAACTGGCGGTCAGCGCCTTCTTTGACATAGATCGCACGGCTGACAAGCACCCCGGCGTTCCCGGAAATCAAGCGTCCCGGCTCGATTTCAATCTCGCAGCCCAGATGGCCGACGGTGCGCTTGATCATAGCGCCGTAATCCAGCGGGCTGGGGGGCGCTTCGTTCGTCTGGGCGTAGGGAATGCCCAGCCCGCCGCCCAGATCCAGCCGCTTGATTGTATGACCATCGGCACGCAGCTGCTCTGTCAGCTCTGCAACCTTGCGATAGGCGGCCTCGAACGGGGCCAGATCGGTCAGCTGGCTGCCAATGTGCACGTCAATGCCGATCGCCTCCAGCCCGGGCAGCTTGGCGGCAAGGGCATAGACCTCGCGGGCGCGGGCGATGGGGATACCGAACTTGTTTTCAGACTTGCCTGTCGCGATCTTAGCATGGGTCTTGGCGTCGACATCGGGGTTCACGCGAATGGTGATCGGGGCGATTTTGCCCAGCTCGACCGCGACCTCAGACAGCGCTTCCATCTCCGGCTCACTTTCGACGTTGAATTGGCGGATGCCGCCATCCAGCGCCTGACGCATCTCAACCTTAGTCTTGCCGACGCCGGAAAAGACGATGCGGTCGCCCGGCACACCGGCAGCGCGGGCGCGGGCATATTCGCCGCCCGACACGACATCCATGCCAGCGCCGGCGTCCCCAAGCAGCTGCAGGATCGCCTGATTGGACAGGGACTTCATCGCAAAGCAGATAAGGTGGTCCATCCCAGCTAGCGCCTCGTCTAACAGGCGGTAATGGCGCAGCAAGGTGGCGCTGGAATACAGATAAAACGGCGTGCCGACCTGCGCCGCGATTTCCGCGATTGATACATCCTCGGCACACAATGCGCCGTCTTGATAAATAAAATGATCCATTGCACTGCTCCCGAACCTGTCGCGGCGGTAATAGCAGATTGATCCGCCAACCCAAGCGCGGAATCCCTAACGGGTCGGTGGGCGGGGTGCCTTTGCCGCGGATGCAGCAAATAGCGGCGCACGCCGTCAGCGGATCGGCTTGGCCCGCAGAAACAGATAGAGCGGCAGCCCACAGCTGACCCCGATGCAAAACGTCGCCGGGATCGCCAGCAAGGCGATCCAGTTACGCCGCACCGTGACCTCTGCCAGCACCCAAATCGTCAGCGTGATGGCGGCGATTGTCAGATCCCAGACCAGCCCGCTGGTCGCGGCGTTCACATACCAGGCATCGATCATCCTAGACAGCGACCAGCCTTCGGCCTGAAACCAGGTGATGAACCATGACATCGGGTGAATGGCACCCCAGACCGTCAGAGCAGCCCAGACCCAGCGCAAGGGCGACATATCGCGCATCACAGACCCAATCCAAGCGGGCCCAGACGCACGCCGCCCGGCCCCAGCGTCACGCGCCCGATGCCCTCCGCCAGCGTCACGCCGGGGGTCACGCCGTTCGGCCCCAGACCAAGGCCAACGTTCGCAGTCGCGCCAGT
>CAWUXN010000027.1:0-4891 GCA_963926415.1 uncultured Loktanella sp. | reverse complement strand
CGGCGAAGTTGGAGACGGGCATGATGCCGGGGACGATCTCGGCATCGATGCCGAGCGACCGCACCTTGTCGCAGAAGCGGAAATAATGCTCGGGCGAGAAGAAGAATTGGGTGATCGCCCGGCTCGCCCCGGCGTCGAACTTGGCTTTCAGAGATGCATCGCTTTCGCGCAGGCCCAGACCGATTCCGCCGCCAATCAGCACGTCTTCGCCCATCATCGTCAGATCGCCGTCAGCGTCTGCGATCGGCACAAGGAAGGCTTTGTCGGCCAGGACGGCATCAGATTCGCCATTGCGGACGGCTGCGACAGCCTCTTCGGGGGTCGCAAATTCCAGCAGGGTCGCACCGGGCAGTTCAGAGGCGACATAGCCCGCCTGAATGGTGCCCGACTGGGCCGAGATGACGGCAGTGGTCAGATCGACGCCTTCGGCCATGGCGACAAAGGCGCTGGGGTCTGGCTGGGTGTATGGGTCGGAGAAGTCGATGACTTCATCGCGCTCTGGAGTGATCGACATACCTGCCATGATGACGTCATAGTTGCCGGACACCAGGTTCGGGATGATGCTGTCCCAGTCGTTGGTGACCCAGGTGCAGTTCAGTTCAGCACGCTTGCACAGCTCATCGCCCAGCACACGCTCGAACCCGTCGACTTCGCCGGCGTCGTTGATGAAGTTGTATGGAGGGTAGGCACCTTCGGTGCCCATGCGCACGACGTCTTGCGCCATGGCTGAACCGGCCAGTAGCGCGAAGGCGGCGGTTGTGAGTGTCAGCTTATTCATTGTCGTCTCCAGTTGGTGGGGGGTGTTGCCCCCCGTTATTCGCCAGAGGGTTATGCGAAACTTAAAGAATGGCAAGCAAGAACAGGATGACGCTAAGTGTTGGCGTCCTGCCCCGTCCCATCCGCGCTTAGGCGGGCAGGGTGGCGGACAGGAAGCCGCGCAAACGGTCTGTCTGGGGATTGGTGAATAGGTCCGCCGGGGCACCCTGTTCCTCGATCACGCCCTTATGAAGGAATACGACGTGATCGGACACATCGGCCGCCATGCGCATGTCGTGGGTGACGATCAGCATGGTGCGGCCTTCTTCGGCAAGGGCTTGAATGACGCGTACGACTTCCTGTTCCAGCTCTGGGTCTAGCGCGCTTGTCGGCTCGTCGAACAGCAGCGCCTTGGGTTCCATGCATAGCGCGCGGGCGATGGCGGCGCGTTGTTGCTGCCCGCCAGAGAGCTGCGCGGGGTACGCGTCCGTTTTGTCGCCGATCCCGACCTTGTCCAGATACCGGCGCGCGGCGGATTCGACTTCTGCCCGGTCGCGTTTCAGGACGATCAGGGGGGCCTCCATCACGTTTTGCAGGATGGTCATATGCGCCCACAGGTTAAACTGCTGAAACACCATGGACAGATTCGTGCGTATACGGATCATCTGGGCATGATCTGCGGGGCAGCGGTTCAGGCCCGTGCCCTTCCATTTGACCGGCTCGCCGTCAAAGATGATGTCGCCCTGCTGGCTGTCTTCCAGTAAGTTGGCGCAACGCAGCAAGGTTGATTTACCTGACCCGGAAGAGCCGATCAGAGACACAACATGGCCTGCAGGCGCGGTGATATCCACGCCTTTGAGGACTTCTAGGCTGCCATAAGCCTTGTGCAGATTGCGGATCTCGATGACGGGTGTTTGTGCGGTATTCATGGGGCATGATAAGGACGCAAAATACCCGTGAATGCAACGGGCCTTAGCCCGCGTTTTCAATTCTGCGGCGCGCGGCGTTGCTGTCCTGATCAGTGACTCCCAACATTGGGGCGACCATGCGCATGATGCTGTCCTCTTGCGCGTCGCGCTCACCGTCGGCCAGAACGATCTGCCACATGGCGTCGATCACCGCGAGGCGGTCTTCATAATCCACAGCATCCTTGATCGCACGGGTAAAGCGGACGGTGTCGGGGGCCTCGGACTCCAGCGCCTCGCACTGCTCGCGCAGATCGCTGGCGTCGGTCAGGCCATAGCGGCGGGTCAAGATCGCCTCGATTCGAGATTTTTCGACCGTATCATAATGCCCGTCTGCCCGAGCGAGCCGCACCAGCAAAGCACCCAGCGCAAGGCGGGCGTCGGCGTGGTTAATAAGGTTGGGGGCGGGGGCGGTCAGGCGCCGGATCAAATCTGCAAACATGATGTTGTTATAGGACCGGTAGTTGCGATCGGAAAGGGTGCGCCGTTAAGTCTGTGGCTGCACCCGCGCAAAAAGACGTGACAAGGCATTCGCTTCGTCCACAAATCCATAGGGAGGATTGACGACAAACATGCCGGACCCCACCATTCCGTGCCCGGGCCGCGCAGGCGGAAAGTTTACGGTATGAGAGATCGCATCCGGAAATTGGCGGTGTAGGGCGCGCAGCATTGGTTTGTGGCGCGCGTCGGTCAGCACCGGATACCACAGGGCCAAAATGCCCACGGGCCAGCGGCGGTGCAGCTTGCGCAGGAATTCTGGGATATCCTCGTATTCGGTCTTCACCTCCCAGCTGGGGTCGCACAGCAAGAGCCCGCGGCGCGGGTCGGGCGGGCAACGCGACAGGGCCATCGCCAGGCCGTCGGACTGGGCCACAGTGATGCCGGGCAGGGCGGCGCGCAGGGCTTCCGCCTCTGCCGGGTGCAGTTCAGCAAGGGTGACGTTATCCTCGAACCGCAGCGTATCGAGCGCGATTTGCGGGCTGCCGGGATAGACATGTGGGCCGTGCGCCGCGCGCGTTTTTGCCAGCGCGCGGGCGTATGGGTGATCCTTGGCGAACCAATCCCGCGCCAGCGCGATACCCTGCGCGGCCTCGCCGGTCTTGATCGCCTCAGGACCGCGCAGATCATAGATCGCCCGGCCCGCATGCGTTTCCAGATAGGACAAAGGTTTAGGTTTCTGAATCATGTAATGCAGCATCCACGCCAGCAGCGCGTGCTTGTGGACATCGGCCATGTTCCCGGCGTGATAGGCATGTTGGTATGAAAGCATCAGATTGCCCTAACCTGTTACGGGCGGCCCGTGAAGTCTTGTTGCGCCAGGCATTGGTGCTAAGTTGCGCACAAATAAACTTTGTTCCCGGAAAGTCATCGCATGTTGTTCTCTCGCCTGCTGCCTGCCGCGCTGCTCACGGCCCTTTTGCCTGTCGCTGCCGCCGCGCAGACTACCCTGTCGATCGGCCTTGGCCCGCAATCGGCCCCTGGCTATTTCGGCGCGTCCGAGAACGAGACGAGCCTCACCGGCGCGTTCAGCATCCAAGAACTGAACTTCGGTCCGTTCAGCTTTGGCGGCTCTGAGGACGACACCGCGCAGGGCTTTGGCTTTGCCGGGTCTGTGCGGTTCATCGGCGAGCGTAACGGCACCGATTATTCCGAGCTGGTAGGCACCGCACAGATTGATGCGGCGTTAGAGCTGGGCGGCGGCCTGACCTACACGGCAGATAACTTTTACATTTTCGCGTTGGTCCGCTCAGGTGTGACCGGCCACAATTCGCTGGTTGGTGAACTGGGCGGCGATGCGATTTTCCGCCCCTCTGCCCCGGTGGAACTACGCGTCGGCCCGCGGTTTTTCTTTGGTGATGACGAATATGCCCAGCAGTATTTCGGCGTCACCGCAGCAGAGGCCGGTAACGGCAACACACTGACAGAATATACCGCCACCGGCGGCATGCTTTCCCGCGGCATCGAAGCCAGTGCATCCTACGCGTTCTCTGCCGATTGGGGCCTGACCGGCACCGTGCGTTATGACGAGTTCACCAACGACGCGGCAGACAGCCCCATCGTGCTGCAGGGCAGTGACAACGCTACGACGGCCAGCTTGCTGGTCACGCGGCGCTTTAGCTTCTAAGCGAGCCAGACGGTTTGGTTGTATACGGCGGCACCCGAAAGGTGCCGCCGTTTTTGTTTTAGGCTTCGGCAGTCGATATGCCGCGTGACCGCAAGCGGTGCGCGATCCACGATGCTGTCGGGAACGCGCTTCCGCCCAGCACAAAGGCGATTGGCCACGCGATCAAGGCGGATTTGAGCCATGATGACAGCCAAAGCGCCGGGGTCAGGGATATAATTCCCGACATCGTGGTGGTCATCATGAATGTCATTATGACTTGGGTTAGGGTCATAGTCGTCTTGCCCATCGGTCGGTCTTTCAATGACGGACGGTGATTGTTGTCGCTGTGCAAGCATCGGGGCACCATACTGTTGCAGGGGTGGTGCCGCGGGATTACGCCCATCGGGCGCGCTTAAATCCCGTTGTAGCGGGAACTGAAATAACCGGACCAGTCTGAAATCTTTTCGGCTTGGACCTGATGCTTGCATAAACGCGCATGGGTAAGCCAAAGCTATCCCCTGCGTGCGTAGATAATAATCAGTTAGACTAGGCGCGAGTTTTCGACGGCGGCGCGCACGAAGTCAGCAAACAGGGGGTGCGGCGCGAAGGGCTTGGACTTCAGCTCGGGATGGAACTGCACGCCGATGAACCAAGGGTGATCTTTCCATTCCACGATTTCCGGCAGCTTGCCGTCGGGCGACATGCCGGTAAAGCACAAGCCCTCGGCCTCCAGCTTTTCGCGATATTTGGTGTCTACCTCATAGCGGTGGCGGTGGCGTTCTTCGATTGTCGTGGTGCCATAGATCTTGGCGACCTTGGACCCTTCGCGCAGGGTCGCGTTATATGCACCAAGGCGCATGGTTCCGCCTTTGGCATCACTGGCCTTGCGCGCGACGGTCTGGTTGCCCTGCACCCATTCCTTCAGGTGATAGACGACAGGCTCGAACCGCTTGATCCCGGCTTCGTGGTCGAATTCTTCGGACCCGGCGGTGGTCAGGCCGGCGACATTGCGGGCCGCTTCGATCACAGCCATCTGCATGCCAAGGCAAATGCCAAGGTAAGGCAC
>CAWUXN010000026.1:0-3818 GCA_963926415.1 uncultured Loktanella sp. | reverse complement strand
AGTTGGTGACGGCAAAGGGCTCGGGGTTGATAAAGACATACTTGTCATCCAACACAGACTTCATCCCCTCCAGCTCGTCAACGCCCTGGCTGTTGCCGGCCGGACCGCTGATGAACAGCACGTTACCGCCTTCGGGCAACTGCTCTTTGATCCAGTTCCCCCAGCTGATGCCGTCTTCCTTGAAGGACGAGCCGATGAACTTAGTGTAGTTCGTGCCCGCCTCGCCGCCGACATTGACGCGGTATGGTACGACGATTGCACCAGCGCGGTAGGCGTTGGTCAGCGCCGGTAGCACAGCGGGACCTGCATCGCCGAAGACCACCAGCGCCTTGATACCACGCGCCACCATCGAGTTAATGTCGGAGATCGCCTTTTGCGTGTCGCCTTGGCCGTCCGCATATTCGAATTGCGTGATGCTGGGGCACTTCGCCACTTCTTCTGCACCGGAGGCCGTCGTCACCAGCCTCCAGCTGTTACCGCCAAAGCCGTCAACTAGCGCCAGCGACGCTTCGTTCGGGCCGCACCAGGACGGTGTGTCCTGTGCCATCGCGCCGGTTGCACCCAGTGTCAGCGCAAGCGCCGAGACTGCGATCGTCATCTTTTTATTCAGCATTGTCCGTATCTCCCATTTTGGACGGTTCTGTGGTCGTCTTTTGACGGCGCCATTGGATCGAATAGACTCCGATACCGAAAACAAGCGCCAAAGCCTGAATGATGGTCTGGGCCGAAAAAGGCACACCGACCGACAGCGCGAACTGGCTGAGCAAATTAAGAAAGAAGGCAGCAATCACCGTGGTCACAGGAAAGCCACGCCCCCCCAGTAGTGAGGTGCCGGCCAGCACTACCACCGCTACGGAAGGCAACAGCAGCGCATCGCCCTGGAAAGCCGTCGGTTCACGGGTAATCCCGGCAATCATGATGCCGGCAATGCAATAGTGCAGCTGCGCCAGGACATAGGCCATCGCCTGATAAAGCCGAACCCGCAGGCCTGCTGCATGGGCGGCAAGCGGGTTGGCCCCGATTACCTCGAAGCGGCGACCCTGCGCGGTTTTTTTCATCACGATGGTGACGACGGCCAGAATGGCCAACGCAAACAGCACTGAATGAGGAATGCCAAGCGTCTTGCCCCCAGCGATCTTTGCCAGTAGCTGCGTCGTTGTACGCGGCACTCCGCCCGATACCGCGAACACAACGCCATACAAGAGTGCGTTCATTCCGATGGTGGCGACAATTGCGTTCAGCCGCATGACGCCGACAAGAAACCCATTGGCAAGGCCCGCCGCAACTGCACAGCAAAGCGCGATCATCACGGCAGGCAGCAGTTGCGCGTTATCGCCAGACGGCAAATGCGTCACCAACACGACTGCCAGTGAAACGCCGCCTGACAGCGACAGATCAAAGCCTCCTTGTTGGACCACGAGCATTTGTCCCAGACCGACAATCGCGATCACCGCCGCGAAAGGCAGGCTGCCCGCCAAGCCGCCGTAAGACACGGCAGAGGGCGCAAAGATCAAGCACATTACCAGCAAGACCAAGGTGGAGGCGACCACAGTAACAAAACCACGGGCAAGCGGGATCTGAGTCAGCTTTCCAGCCTTTGCGATCGGTGCGGTCATGTTGCCTGCCTGTCCCATGGTCTGTAAATCCCTCCCCTGTTGCGCCGCCGTTGGTCAGCCTATGTTCAATGTGACCTTAACCGCCTTTTGTGGGTCCTTACCCAGCTGGAAGGCGGCCAGCGCATCGTCGAGACCGAAGCTGTGCGTCTGGATCGGCGACAGGTCGATCCCAGTGCGTTCCAGGAACCGGATCGCACCTGGCCAGACACCGGGCGAGCCGATGCAACCGCGCACGGTTAGGTCCTTGATCTGGATCTTGCCCAACTCGACCGGGAATTTCTGACCGATGTTGATCCCGACCATGGACACGAAACCTTCGGGTCGGGCGTAGTCAAAGACATTGGCCAGTGACGCCGCATGTCCGGCGCATTCGACCACCAAATCGGCACCGCCCTTGGTCATTTCCGTAATCGCCGCGATGGGATCGCCGTCGGTGGGGTCAACGACGGCGTCGGCCCCCAAACTCAATGCAATCGCTCGTCGCAGCGGCACGGGATCGACCACGATGACGCGCGCACCCATGCCGATGGCGGCGGCTGCGGACACAAGACCGATGGTGCCGCCACCGGACACGACGACGGTTTGCGATGCGTCGACGCCGCCATGACGCAGCACGGCGTAATAGCCGCAGGTAAAGGGTTCGATCAGTGCACCCTTTGCGTCGTCGACGCCGTCGGGCAGCTTGTGCAGCCATTCGGGACGGGCGGCAAAGTATTCGCGATCCGCCCCGTCCATGGAAAAGCCGAAGTGGTGAATACGCTCTGGCGTATTGATGACGCATTCGCCAACGACCCGGTCGCCGGCCTTCAGGCCCTGGACGTTGCGTCCAACCTCGACAACCTCTCCGACCCATTCATGGCCGGGGGTAACAGGATAGGAAATCGGGATAATGTAGTTGCCGGACAGCAGTTCATAATCCGAATGGCAGATACCAACGCGGGATGTGCGGATCATCACCTCGTTTTCGGTAATGCTGGGCGACTGCACGTCCGTGACCACGGGCGCATTGGGTTTGTCGAATATCAGGGCCTTCATCGTCGTCTCCTCCCTTAGGCGGCGCTTAGGCCACGCGTTCGATCTTGCCGCTGATGGCAGAGGCAAAGACGGCCTCCAGCAGGGCGATGTTATTTACCAGATGTTCTGCGGTAATCGGATAGGTCGCTGTGCCGCGCACGGCGCGGGCAAAGGCAACAAGGTTATCCTTGACCGGTTCGGCCTTGCCGATTTCCACCGTTTCGATCGGGCCGCCCACCATGGAAGAGGTCACGATCCAGCCATCAGGGCTTTCGACGTGCGCCTTGTCGCGGATGTCGATCCAGCCTTTTGATCCGTAAACCGTGAAGCGGGACATGAACGGATTGGCGAGCGAAGCTGAGACATAGGACGTGCCGCCGCCTGCGAATTTCACATAGGCCGCGACCGTGTCGCCTTGGGGCAGGTCGGACGAGAGCTGCTCGCAAATGCACAGCACGCTTTCGGCGCGGCCCAGCAGCCGCACGGACAGATCCAGCAGGTGGATGCCCGTGGCCGTCATGCCGCCAGCTGGGGCTTGGTCAGCCTTGAGCCGCCAGTTGTCGCGATCTAGCGACAGGAACTTGTCGTGGCTGAAGTTGGATTCGATCTGATGTATGCGGCCCAATTCGCCTGCATCCGCCTTGGCCAACATCTCAGCCACGGGCGGCTCCCACCGCCGTTCGTGGCCCATGCCCAGCACAAGGCCAGCGCCCGCACACAGCGCGACAGAGGCTTCGGCTTCGGCCTTGGTCAGGGCCAGCGGCTTTTCGCAAAAGATGTGCTTTCCAGCAGCAACGGCCTGCGCGATCTGATCGGTATGCAGGGAATGCGGCGTCGCGAGCACCACCGCCTCGACTGCCGGATCGTTCAGCGCGTCGGCGTAATCAGCAGACAGCGCGATGCCTTGGCCTGCGCACAGATCGCGCACGCTTTCGACATTAGGCTCTACGGCGCGCACGACGCGGATATCGCCGGGTGCCGCTTGGAGCACATTGAGCATTTTCTGCCCCCACCAGCCCATACCGACCAGTGCAATTCCAACCGGGCCCGCCATCAGCGATTATCCACACGCTTGGCGAAGGGCCGGATCGAAATCGTTTTCCACAGACCGGCATGGTTGAACGGATCGTTTTTGTTGAACGCCTCGACCTCGGCCAAGGTGTCCGCCTCGAGCAAGAAGCAACTTCC
>CAWUXN010000025.1:0-2547 GCA_963926415.1 uncultured Loktanella sp. | reverse complement strand
ATCGCAGTGATGGCAGGCAAAATGCGTAAGAATCGCATCCGCGTTCTGGCAGGTGACAAGGTGCAGGTCGAAATGACCCCCTACGATCTGACCAAGGGTCGGATTAACTATCGCTTCAAATAACCAAGGGCGCGGTGTCGCGCCTTTGCGGGCCTGCGGTTTGCATAGCAAGCCGCGACCGACACCCTGCGCACGATCCGGGGTGCTGACATGACTGAAAAAATGAAACTGATCCTCGGCTCTGGCTCGCCGCGACGGCTGGAGCTGCTGGCGCAAATCGGTGTCATTCCCGACGCAGTGTCCCCGCCCGACATCAACGAGGATGTGGCCAAGGTCGAGCTTCCTCGCGATTACGTCAAACGAATCGCGGCCGAGAAAAGCGCCGCTGTCATCGCAGGTCCCAATGATATCGTATTGGTCGCCGACACGACCGTCGCACTGGGTCGCCGGATTATGGGCAAGCCCGTGGACTCAGCCGAGGCGCGCGCCTTTCTGGCGCTGCTGTCGGGCCGGCGTCACAAGGTCATCACAGCCGTTGTTGTAAAGCGCGGCGACCTCACCTGGGCGCGCGACGTGCAGACGACGGTGATGATGAAGCGCTTATCCTCGCGCGAAATCGACAGCTATATTGCCAGCGACGACTGGCGCGGCAAGGCGGGTGGCTATGCCATTCAAGGCCCCGCCAGTGCCTTTATTCCATGGATTAACGGCAGCTTTACCGGCGTCGTCGGGCTGCCGCTGGCCGAAACCGCAACCCTCTTGGCCGCCGCAGGCTATCCAATATACGGAGTCCACGCATGAAGGGCCGCACCATTATTCTTGACGATCTGAACGGGATCGAAGCTGCCGCACTGCTGGTCGATGGTCAGTTGGACGACTTGCTGGTTGATGCGCCCGATGCGCCGCGCCCTGGCGCGATCTATCGCGGTATCTGCGATCGTCCGCTGAAAGGGCAGGGGGGCATGATGCTGCGCCTGCCAGAGGGCGGCACAGCCTTTTTGCGGGCGGGCAAGGGCCTGCGCCCAGGTCAGCCTATGCTGGTGCAGGTCACCGGCTACGCCGAGGACGGCAAGGCTGTGCCTGTCACCGACCGCGTGCTGTTCAAAAGCCGCTATGCGATCGTGACGCCAGGTAAGCCCGGCCTGAACATTAGTCGCCAGATCACTGACGACGACCAACGCGACGCGCTTTTGGTGATTGCCAACGCCGCCTTTGAGGCGGGCCATGACACCGGACTGATTCTGCGTTCCTCTTGCGCATTTGCGGCAGAGGATGACATCACTGAGGACATCATTGCCATGCAGGACCTTGCCGCCGCCATAATGGCAGAGGCGGAGGGGACGGAGCCAGAGGCCCTGACCGAAGGCGACGGCCCGCACGCGCTGGCGTGGCGCGAATGAGTCATCCCCGCAGAGGTAGTGACCGAGCCTGGCGGTTTTGACCGCCTTGGCGTGCTGGACCAGATCGACGACATACTCCGGCCTCACATTCCCCTGGCCGAAGGCACGATGTACGTCGAAGCGACCCGCGCCCTTGTAGCCGTCGATGTAAACACGGGCGGCGATACCTCGCCCGCTGCTGCGCTCAAGGTGAACCTGGCTGCGGCACGCGTACTGCCCCGCGCCCTGCGCCTGCGCGGCTTTGGCGGGCAGATCGCCGTCGATTTCGCACCTATGTCCAAGGCGCACCGCAAACAGGTCGAACAATCCCTGCGCGCTGCGTTCCGCGCCGATGCCGTCGAAACCTCGCTGGTTGGCTGGACCACGATGGGACTGTTCGAATTGCAGCGCAAGCGCGAGCGTCTGCCGTGGAAGGGGCTGCCCGGATGAGCTGCCCGATTTGCGAACGTGACACCGATCCTCAGTATCGCCCGTTCTGCTCGAAGCGCTGCTCTGACGTCGATCTGGCCAAGTGGCTGACGGGTTCCTACGCCATTCCCGCAGCCCCTGAAGAGCAGGCCGATGATGATCATTTTCAAGACCTCGAAAAACCGCACTGAATTCATACAAATCCCTCTGGACACCCCCGCTTAGCTGACCTAGAACGCCGCTACCCGATGGCCTTGGCCATCCCGGTGCCCGGGTAGCTCAGGGGTAGAGCAGTGGATTGAAAATCCTCGTGTCGGTGGTTCGATTCCGCCCCTGGGCACCATTTTTAAAATTAAATCAACAACTTAACATTGCGCTTTGCGCGAATAAGTTGTGTAAATCAAAAACACACCAAACACACACTTTTAGCCGTGTTGATACGCATGTTCTCTGTGTTGAACACAGTAGTTGAGGTTTGTGTGTTGTAACACAATATTTAGCGATGCGATGTTCGCGCCAACTAACCAGCAAAGTCCCAGCGTTGGAGCACTGCCATAGCTTGCGATTTGTTGATAGCGTCAAGTGCCGTGCTGCCATCGCGCCTGCTGGCTTGAAAATCAAACTGCAACGTCTCTTCGAACTCGCAGGCTCGACAGGCAATCTTTTCGTTGCTGTAGGCAACATCTGCCGAACCACACTCTGGGCACTTAGCTGCAACATCATCGTTGAACACAGGCAA
>CAWUXN010000024.1:0-2815 GCA_963926415.1 uncultured Loktanella sp. | reverse complement strand
GTCCAGCACCTTAACCGCGCAGGCGACGTCCTGCGAAATGCGGTTGTTGACAGCGGCAATGATGCCCCCCAATTCTGGAGCAGCCATCACACTGGCATAAGTATGACAGACCAGCTGCGACACGCCAAAGCTGTGGCCCGTCGCCGTGCGAACCAACGCCCGCGCGTAGGTTTGCGGTGCCACCGCAAACCCAATCCGTAGCGACGGCGTCAGCGATTTCGAGGGCGAGGTCACATACCACCCCAGATCGGGCAACAATGCTCGATAGCTTGGCCCCAGTCGCTGCGTCCGGCTGTAACAATCGTCATCGATCACATGCACACCATGGTGCCGCGCGACCTCGGCAATCTGGGCGCGCCGGGCAGGCGATGTCGCCCGCGTTGTCGGATTACACACCTCTGCTGCCGTGCAATACAACTGCACCCTGTGCTGGCGCACCAACTGGACAAAAGCTTCGACGATCGGCCCCTCGTCGTCCCATAGGACCGAAAACACCTCGGCGCGGCAAAGCTCTGCCGCGCTGCGAAACCCGTTATAGCTCAGCTCGTCCACGATGATCGCAGGCGTCGGGCCGTGCAGGACGGTCTGCATGATCATCACCACCGCGTTTTGCCCGCCATGGGACAGCACCACGTCCTCGATGGTTGCAAGCCCCACGGCCTCTTGGTCAAGCACGGCATGAAAGGCCGCCCGCGCGCCCACGTCCGTGGTTCGGCTCGGATAGCGCATCAGCAATTGCGCGGGGTGGGCCGCGACCTCTGCCAGCACACGGCCCATAAGCGCCGCCTGCCCCTTGTCGGGCATCCGCGGGCTGACAAGGTATCCGGGTGACACCTGCTCCATCTGAAAATCCGCCAGCAGCGACGGTGCCATGTTCTGCGCAATATCCTCGGTCAGGCCCGGCGGGATATAGACCGGGCGGTCGGCCACAAAGGTGCCACGCCCCACGCACGCGACCAACACCCGATCATCGACCAGCAAGCGGTAAGCCCGCGCCACAGTCCCCGGCGTCACCCCGACGCGATAGGCCAGATCACGCACGGGGGGCAATTGCATCCCCGGTTGCAGCTGCCCGGTCAACACACCTTCGCGAATTGTATGGGCCAAAGCCTCGTATTTCGACCGCGTTCCAGCATGCGACAGGTCAGGCGTCCATTTTGTATCGAATACAATCATTTTCTGGACGCCCCTAAATTCATTTTGTACCGATACGATATAGCCAATCGCTATTTTGTGTCAATACAATTTAAGGAATGATCCCATGGCAGTAGCACTGCACGCCGCACAACTCTCGCTTCTGAATAGCCAAGCATCGCTGCCCAAGCTGGCCCAGTTCTGCGTGATTGCTGCCGTAGCCGTGACCGTCTGGGACATGCGCAAAAAAACGCGCAAGGCCCTGTCCCATGCCGAAGCGCATACGCTGCGCGATATCGGCATGACCCCCGGACAAGCACGCCACGAGGCTGAAAAGGCCTTTTTTCTGCGCTGATGAGACCACCTCGAGCAACTGGGCTAAGCTTCTGGCTGGCCTTTTTTTGTTAAAGCTTCAGCTTGACGGGATCGCATAGGTCAGACTGGCGCGCGCAACCGGCTGATCCTGCCCCTCGGAGTAAATCAGCGCATCACCCACCGCCAACACGCGCCCCAGCTTCAGCAACCGGCACTCGCACAGCAAATCCACACCGCTGGCCGGCTTGCGCATGAAATCAATGCTGCAATTCGTCGTCACCGCCAGCGCGACGGGCCCCAGCCGCGACAGGATCGCCAGATAGACGGCCACATCCGCAAGCGCGAACATGCTGGGCCCCGAAATTGTGCCGCCGGGCCGCAGATGCCGCTCTGCCACCTGCAGCCGCACGCACAATCCGTCCACTTCCAGCCGATCAATCGCAAAATCCGCCGCCACCTGCGGAAAAGCCTCTACCAGAAACGCTTCCAGCGCGGCTATATTCATCTTGAGTTCCAAAAGCGGCCTCCCTGCACTAACCTAACCCCAGACAATCGCAAAGGGGCAGCGATGACAATCCTGACAAGAGACTACGCCGACGACCACGTCGCAACCCTGACCATGAACGCGCCAGACCGGCTGAACGCGCTGTCACTGTCCATGCTGCAGGCGCTGCACGAGGCATTCGATTCGATCGCTAATGACACAAACATCCGCGTCGTGATCCTGTGTGGCGCAGGCCGCGCCTTTTGCGCCGGTCACGATCTGAACGAGCTGCGCGATCTGCGCGCCCAGCCGGACAAAGGGGCCACCGGCCTCAAGGCGCTGTTCGACCGCTGCACCGCCCTGATGACGCGCATCCAGTCCCTGCCCCAGCCCGTCATCGCGCAAGTCCAAGGCCTTGCCGCCGCCGCAGGCTGCCAATTGGTCGCCACCTGCGATCTGGCCGTGGCAGAGGAAGAGGCCCGCTTTGGCGTCAACGGCGTGAACATCGGCCTATTCTGCTCGACCCCCATGGTCGCCCTAACCCGCAACATCCCAACCAAAATGGCGTTCGAGATGCTGACAACCGGCCGGTTCCTCCTCGCGTCAGAGGCGCAGCAGCAAGGCCTGATCAACCGCACCGCCCCAGCAGAGGAGCTTGCGGACCAAACCCGTGCCCTCGCCCGCAGCATCGTGCAAAAACTGCCCGCCGCCGTGCGCATCGGGAAACAAGCGTTCTATGCCCAAGCTCAGATGAGCACCGCCCAGGCCTACGCCTTCACCGGCGATGTCATGGTCGAAAACATGGCGCTGGACGCGACCGCCGAAGGCATCGAGGCCTTCCTAACCAAACGCCCGCCGAACTGGCCGACCTAAACGAGAAGC
>CAWUXN010000023.1:0-3702 GCA_963926415.1 uncultured Loktanella sp. | reverse complement strand
GTTCGGCCCTTTAGTTGCGTCAGGGGCCTGCCACTTCTGCCATCGGCAAAGCGACGAAATACGCCCATCATCGTTTATTGTTAAGCAGATTACTTGAACGCCGCAGGGCATTAAGGCAAGTGTGCAGAACCGCACAGCAATGCTGCAGCGCCCTGTAATGGTGCAGTTCGCTAAAGTTTCAGCGCCGCCATGAGCAGCGAAACCTTCAAGCCGGGCGCGTTGTCCGACAGCGTCAGAACGACATCATGAAGGTCAGCGATGACCTCGACCAAGCTTAGCCCCAGCCCGCTGCCCGGCGTCGCCCGGCTGCGATCCAAACGATACAGCCGTTGCAGAACGCGGTCCCGCTGGTCCTGCGGAATGCCGGGCCCCGTGTCCGCGACGGTCAGTATCACGTCGCCGCCGATTTGATGCAGTCCGATTGTGATCGGCGTGCCAGACGGCGTGTGGCGCAGGGAGTTTTCGATCAGGTTCGCCAAGATCTGCCCGAGCAGATCGCGGTCGCCCTGCACCATCGCATGCGGGGCCGTAATATCCAGAATGAGCGCGCGGCCATCCTCCGTTGCCGCAGGATCGTAAAGCTCGGCAAAGGTTGTCGCCAACGCGGCCAGATCAACAGGGGCGAAACGGGATTTTGGCGTGCCCGCCTCGATCTGCGCGATCTGCAGCAGGGCGTGAAAGACAGAAACGACGCCTGCGACCTCTGCCTGCGCCTGATCGACCAACGCGGCGGCGTCGGCGGACAGCGGCAGGCCTGACAGATCGTCCAAATGCACGGATATGCGCTGGATCGGGGTTTTCAGATCGTGTGCAACGTCGGACGACACCTGCCGCAGCGCCCCGACAGAGGTTTCCTGCGCCGTCGCCATACGGTCGATCCGCGTGCCTATACGGTGAAAATCGTCAGACCACTTGGACGTGGGGCGCACCCGCGCAGCCAAGTCCCCACTTGTCAGCTGATCCAGCGTACGCCCCAGCGCGTTCACCTGCCGGGCCGATCGCCGTGCCATCACCAGCCCCGCCCCCATAGCAATCACAAGCGTTGGTAACAGGGACAACAGCACGATATTGCGAAACACCGTCCACAATTGATCAATTTCGGACCGGCTGCGCGCAACGGTCAGCTGCCCACCATACAGCGGCGTCGTCAGCGCAAGATATTCGCCGCCGATGCGTGTATCGGGATCGTCCAGCGTGGTCAGGAAATAGCCGTCCTGATCCTGCGCCAGCACACCATTTCCGTACCGCCGCCCGCCAGAGGTCACATAGGACAGCACGATGCGGGCCGGATCGCTGACACGCGCCTCTGCCGCGACAAGGGCGGCGAGCGCGGTGGCAGAGGGCGCAGCGCGAAAGCCAGCCACGTCCTGCGTCAGGTCACGGCGCATGGTCGTATCAAGGGACGAACGGCTTGCAGTATAGCTGGCGGTCAGACTGGCTATACTGATCAGCGCAAAGACCGCCACCAACCCTAGGGCCAGCCGCACGGGACTGGCCCGCAAAAGGGCGCTGAATCGGTGAAGAAAGGCCATCACACCTCGATCCGGTAGCCTGATCCGCGCACGGTTTTGATCAGATCCACGTCAAAGGGCTTGTCCACTTTGGCCCGAAGACGGCTGATATGCGTTTCCACAACGTTGGTCTGCGGATCAAAGGAAATGCCCCAGACGTTTTCCAGCAGCATGGTGCGAGTCTGAATGCGGCCCTTGCGACGCAGCAAGTGTTCAAGGATCGCAAATTCGCGGGGCAGAAGATCAATCTTTTGCCCCGCCCGTGCCACGTCGCGTGTGACAAGGTCCATCGTCAGATCGCCTGCCGTTAGCGTCACATCCAGCGCCAGCGCACGCGGGCGGCGGCCCAAGGCGTTGATCCGCGCCGATAATTCGCCAAAGGCAAAGGGTTTAACCAGATAATCGTCTGCGCCCGCGTTCAGCCCGCCAATGCGGTCGTCCACAGACCCCATCGCGGTCAGCATCAGTACCGGCGTACGATTACCCGCACCGCGCAGGGATTTCACCAGCGTCAGCCCGTCGATTTCTGGCAGCATTCGGTCCACGATCAGCACGTCATGATCCGCACTGGTTGCATGCACCAGACCGTCGCGGCCGTTGTCTACCAGATCGACCGTATGCCCCTCCTCGCGCAGACCGCGCGTGATGTATTGGCCAGTCGTCCGGTCGTCTTCGACCACGAGAATCTTCATCGTGTTTCCATGCGTCATGCCTGATCCTTTGACAGATGGTGCGTGCGCGCCCGCTTGGCAAGAAAAAGGCCCCGCACCCCAAATGGGGCGGCGGGGCCACGGCCCGGCTGGTGCATTCAGCCGGGCCCAAGGACAGCGGCCCGGTGCATCGCGGGTCGCGCCTATCTCTGAACCGCTCAGGCGGCCTTTTTCGCCAGATCACCGACAGTGACGTTGATCGTCATTTCGCGGCCCTTGCGCCAGACGGTCGCGGTCGCATCCGACCCCGGCGTCACATCGGCTACGGCCCGGGTCAGATCGCCCACGTCAGAAATTTCCTTGTCGCTAAAGGTCAGGATGATGTCGCCGTCTTCCAACCCAGCCTTAGCGGCGGGGCTGTTCGCGGTCACATCCTCGATCACGGCACCCTTGGGGGCGTCATAGCCCAGCACGGATGCGATTTCCTCTGTCATCGGCTTAATCTGGACGCCCAGCCAGCCGCGGGCGATTGTGCCGTCGTCTTGCAGGTCGGCCACAACCCTTTGCACCAGATCAGACGGCACGGCAAAACCAATCCCGACAGAGCCGCCACCGGGGCTGAAGATCATCGTGTTCACGCCGATGACTTCGCCATCCGCATTGAACAGCGGCCCGCCAGAGTTGCCCTTGTTGATCGCCGCATCGGTCTGGATGTAGTCGTCATAGGGCCCAGAGTGGATGTCGCGGGACACAGCCGACACGATGCCAGATGTCACGGTGCCGCCAAGACCGAAGGGGTTGCCGATGGCCAGCGCCTCGTCCCCCGGACGCACAGTGTCGCTGTCGCCCCACGGCACGGTCGGCAGGTCGTGGCCCACATCGATTTGGATCAGTGCGATATCGGTCAGCGGATCCACACCGATGACCTTGGCGTCGTATTCTGTGTCATCGTTCAGCGTGACCTTGACCGTCTCGGCACCGTCAACGACGTGGTTGTTGGTGACGATATAGCCGTCCTTGGACACGATAAACCCGGACCCCAGCGCCTGCATCGGCTGCTGCTGTCCGTCCTGTTGGTTCTGGAACATTGGGCCAAAGCGGCGCTCTAGCTCTTCACGCGGGAAACCGGGCGGCAGGGCGTCGGCCAGCGACTGTGCGTCCTGTGCCGTTTCCGTTACCTCGATAAAGACGACGGCCGGAGACAGGGTTTCGACTAGATCGCCGTAACCGCCGGCGGGAACAGCCAGCGCGGCACTTGGGGCAAAGGTCATGGCTGTGGAACCAGCCAGTGCGGCAAACAGTGTCAGCGCGGTCGCAGAGCGGCGGATTGAGGTGGTCATGGGCAGCATCCTTATGCGTTGGTCTTGATGAACCCTAGATGCACCCCCGCCCTGTAGATTGCCTGACGTGAATTATACAGATTTGTGAGGTTCGCCGATCGCCTTGATCGACGCGGTCAGATTTCTGGCCACCGTCAGCGCCCGCCCCGTGGCCTGCGCCATCAGGGGCAAGACCATCCATTCCAGCGCCCAAGCCAGATC
>CAWUXN010000022.1:0-4545 GCA_963926415.1 uncultured Loktanella sp. | reverse complement strand
GCGGCCGCTGTGGCGGCCGTGTGGTCCGGCCTACCAGTCGGGGTAGCCGCCTTGCTGCTGATCGCCGTCCAAATGATCGTGACAGGTGCCATGCACGAAGACGGGCTTGCGGACAGCGTCGATGGCCTGTGGGGCGGCTGGGACAAAGAGCGCCGCCTTGCTATCATGAAGGACAGCCAGATCGGCACCTATGGCGTGCTCGCGCTGCTGGTGTCAGTGCTGCTCCGCTGGATGCTGTGGACCACGATCCTTGGCCCGATGCTGTGGCCCGCCGCACTGGCCATCGGTGCGCTGTCGCGGTTGCCTATGATCTTTCTGGCCTTCGCCTTGCCCCACGCGCGAGGCAATGGGCTTAGCCACGCGGTCGGACGCCCGGCAGCGCAGACACTGGCCTTGGGCGCTGGCGTGGCGACGCTGATCGCCGCTCCCTTGCTGGGGTTGATGGCAGTGTTGGTCATTGGCGTCATGGCGTTGGTCGCGTTAGTCTGGGCCAAGATCGCTCGAGGCAAGATCGGCGGGCAGACCGGCGATATTTTGGGGGCATCACAACAACTGACCGAGATCGCGGCGCTGGCCTGTCTGGTGTCAGCGCTTGCAGGCCATGGCGTCTGACAATGAATCTGCGGCGTCATTCGGCCCCAGATTAACAGTGACCGCCCGGCCACCCTGCAGCATGGTTGCCATGATGCGCAAGCCGTCCGCGCTAGTTGTCACGACAGCGGGCAGCCCGTCGCAATCGCGGATCCCGCCAAAAATCTTCGGATCGCCAAAGCTGTGATTGGTCAGATCAGGCACAGCGGCGACGGGTTCCAGCTGCGCCGTCTTAGCGTCGATCTGACGATAGCGTAGAATGCGCAGCACCTTAGCCAGATGGGGCCGGTCAACATAGGCAATCTCGATCAGCCCGTCGCCATCCAGATCAGCCGCACCGGCGACAGCCAGCCAGCGAAACCGCATCCCCAGAAATGGGGTGAAAGCACGGGAGGTCAGTTGCCCTGCCTCGTTCAGTCCCCAAACCGCAAGCCGCGCACCTTTGGTGTCAGCACTCTCAACCGTGATCACCTCTGGTGCGCCGTCGCCATCCAGATCAAAAAGGCGGGGTGCCGTATCCTCGAACACCATACCAGGGGCCCAGCCGGCCAACTGATGCGAGCCGTCCGCAAGGGTCACGTCGAGCGCGGCATAAGTCGTCGTCGTGCCCAGAACCCCATGCGGATAGCGGTCCGTAGGGTCCGCATAGGTGGCGGAAGTAATCTGCGCGGCGGCTTGCCCTGCCATAAGGCACAGTAAAAAGGCTGCCGCCGCGGATTTCATCAGATCTGCTTTTCAGGCATCTGTACGCGCAGGCCGTCCAATGCGTCGGACACCTTCAACTGGCAGGTCAGGCGCGACAGGTCCGGGTTTGGCTTGTAGGCGAAATCCAGCATGTCTTCTTCCATGGCGTCCTTGGCGGGCAGCTTGTCGGCCCATGCGGGGTCGACATAGACGTGGCAGGTCGAACAGGCGCAGGCACCACCGCAATCGGCCTCGATCCCCGGGATACCGTTATCGCGGGCCCCTTCCATCACAGTCATGCCATTCGCCACATCGACAACGTGTTCTTTGCCGCCGTGTTCTACATAGGTGATTTTGGCCATCGTCGGATCCTTTCGCGCATATCAGCTTTGGCGCAATAGCTACGGGAATGGGGCTGGCCCTGCCAGTCACAAATGCACGGGGCGCGGGCATACTCGACAATGGCGTTTGACCTGCACTGCCGACCCTTTAAGACAGGTGAACGAAGGAGTCCCAATGCACCGCATTTTTCCATTTGCCCTGTTGCTGTCCGCCTGCACCGCGCCGCAACCGCAATCCGGCACGGCCCCTGCCCCGATCATCGTGTCTCTTTGGGACATCGAGACGGACGCAACCGGGAGCTGCTTTGCCCGCACCGATGGGCCGACCCAGACCAAAATCATTGAGGAATTAATCGAAGTCGCGCCTGAGACGCGCGATGCGGCGGGCACCGTCGTCAACCCGGCCGTCTTTCGCACCATCACCCGCCCGCAAACCGTCAAGGTTGGTGAGGGCACGCGGTTCGAAACCGTCTGCCCCCCAGTCTATACAGCCGCCTTCGTGTCGACATTGCAGCGCGCCTTGCTGATCCGCCGCGCCTATGACGGGCCGATCACGGGGCAATATGACGCGGCCACCAGTCTGGCGGTGCAAAGCTATCAGCGCGGAACAGGTATCGACAGCCCGCTGCTGGGGACGACAACCGCCCGCGAGCTTGGCATTCTGGCAGTACCGCGCAGGTAAGATAAACGCAAAACGCCGCCCCCTTTTGGGGACGGCGCGGCATTTCCGTAGCGCAGTGCTTATTCGCTGTCTGCAGCGTCATCCAGCGTCAGCGCCAAAAAGCGCGGATTGCCGTCGCGGCGAACCAGCAACAACAAGGATGTCTGACCAGCCTCAACTGCGTTATCGACGCGCGCCTGCAGCTCTTCCACCGTCGTGACGGCCTGTTGGCCGGCGTCGGTGATCAGATCGCCCGGCATCAGTCCCTTGCCTGCCGCATCCGATGCCGGATCGACGTCGGTGATGACCAGACCGGGACGGTCGCCCAGTTTGTATTCCTCGGCCAGCTCTGGCGTGACCGGCGACAGGGTCAGGCCCAGTATCTCTGCGCTGGCGTCAGCGGGATCGGGTGCGCTGTCAGAGGCGGGGAACGCCGTCGCCTCGTCCGTCTCGCGGCGGCCAAGGGCCACTTCCATTGCGGATACTTCGCCATTGCGCAGCACCTGCAGTGGGATCGTGGCACCAACAGCAGAGTTGCCGACCATGCGCACCAACTCCCTCGTGTCGGCGACCTCTGTCCCGTCATAGGATAGGATCACGTCGCCTGCCAAAAGGCCGGCGTCTTCCGCCGGGCCCGGTGGCACGTCAGTGATCAATGCGCCACGAGCAGTGTCCAGACCGTCGATGGCGCTGACCATATCGGGCGTCACATCCTGAATACGAACGCCCAGCCACCCGCGACGGGTTTCGCCAAATTCCTGCAACTGATCGACAACGTTTTTGACTACCTGCGACGACATCGCAAAGCCAATGCCAATGGACCCGCCGTTGGGCGATAGGATCGCGGTGTTCACGCCGACGACCTTGCCTTCCATGTTGAACAGTGGCCCGCCAGAGTTGCCGCGGTTGATCGCGGCGTCAGTCTGAATGTAGTCGTCATAGGTGCCAGACAGGGCCCGGTTGCGGGCCGACACGATGCCAGCGCTAACGGAAAAGCCTTGCCCGAGCGGGTTACCCAACGCCATGACCCAATCGCCGACGCGTGCGCCAACGCCGTTGCTGTCGCCAAATTCGACGAACTGCAGAGGGCTGTCGTATTCGACCTTAAGCACCGCGATATCTGTGTTCGGATCGGTGCCGACCAGCGTGGCGGGCAGTTGTTCTGCGGGTTGGCCGTCGCCGGGAAAGAACTCGATTTCGATTTCGTCCGCGCCGTCAATTACGTGATTGTTCGTGACGATGTACCCATCAGCCGAGATGACAAAGCCCGAGCCCAGCGCGCTGGAACGGCGTGGCTGGCCGCCGGGGCCATTTTCCAGATCGTTAAAGAAATCCTCGAACGGCGACCCTTCTGGGACGATGCCTTGCGGCAGGTTGCGTTCGGCAACTGTCGTGGAAGTGGTGATGTTCACGACCGACGGGCTGATCTGGGCGGCCAGATCAGCAAAGGTCACCGGGCGGCCCGCGACGGCCCCTGGCAGGGCTTGCGTGGTCTCGGCGGTCGCCGGTTCAGGGTTCACCTGTGCAAAACCGGGCAGCGATTGCGACAGGATCAGTGCCGTGGTCAGGGCAAGGCCGGACAACAGATAGCGGGGATCGGCTTTGATTGCGACTTTTGCCTGTGACCTCACGGGGCGGACTCCTTGTTATGTTGCGCATCGAAACGTTGCCATTGAACCTAGGGCGAAATCTGTGAGCGCAAAGTGTCAATGTAAAGGGTGAACGGATCGTGACCTTAGCCGCCCATAAGGGCGGCGAGCCACAAAAGTGCCGCGCCGCTGGCTAGCACTGCCAGTCCGACAATACGCCGTTCTGGCAGGCCCAAGCTGCGCAGGGCCGCAAGCATGTCTTCAATAAGCGAAGGGGCCAGTGCGTACACTAGCCCCTCGATCAGCAGGACAAGGCCAAGACCTGTCAGTGCCAGCGAGATCATCCGCGTCAGTTCGACGCGGCAGGTGCGGGTGCGGCGCTGCGACCCGCTGCCTGACCCTGATCCGATTGCAGATAGTTAAAGAACTCTGAATTCGGGGACAGCACCATCGAGGATCGGCCCTGCGCTGCAAAACGCTCGTAAGCCGTCATCGAGCGGTAGAATTCAAAGAACTCCGGGTCCGCGCCAAAGGCTTCGGCAAAGATGCCGTTACGTTCGGCGTCGGCCTCACCGCGGGTGACTTCGGCCAGCCGCTGCGCTTCTGACGTGACCTCCACCACGGTGCGGTCTGCGGCAGCGCGGGTCCGCTGGGCGGCCTCGTTACCGCGTGCGATCTC
>CAWUXN010000021.1:0-3077 GCA_963926415.1 uncultured Loktanella sp. | reverse complement strand
ATAAAATCAAGTGCTTCGCGGGTGGAGCTGAGGCCGGGGGCAAAGCCGCCCTCGTCGCCGATACCGGTGTTGTAGCCTGCGTTTGACAGCTCTTTTTTCAGCGTATGGAAGACTTCAGAGCCCATGCGCACCGCTTCGCGGATGTTGGCTGCAGCCACCGGCATGATCATGAATTCTTGAATATCGATAGGGTTATCAGCATGTTCTCCGCCGTTGATGATGTTCATCATCGGCACTGGCATCATCCGAGCAGAGGTGCCACCGATATAGCGGAACAGCGGTTGCGACGTGAAATCAGCAGCGGCCTTGGCGACGGCCATCGACACGCCCAGAATGGCGTTGGCACCCAAACGTGCTTTGTTATCAGTGCCATCCAGCTCGATCATCATTTCGTCGATGCCGACTTGGTCCAACGCATCGCAATCCAGAAGCGCCTCGAAAATCTCGCCGTTGACGGCGGCGACAGCTTCCAGAACGCCCTTGCCCATGTAGCGCGACTTGTCGCCATCTCGGCGCTCAACCGCTTCATGCGCGCCGGTGGATGCGCCCGACGGCACAGCGGCGCGGCCCATGGTGCCGTCTTCGAGTGTCACGTCTACCTCGACCGTGGGGTTGCCACGGCTGTCCAAAATTTCGCGGGCGTGAATGTCGATAATACTGCTCATGGAAAGGCTCCAATTGATAGGTGTTAGCGTTAACTGTTTTATATCGCGCCTGCTGTTGCAAGGGAAGCGCGGCGGCGCTGGCCTTCGCGGATTGCGGCATAGGTGCCAGAGCCGACGATTATAGCGGCCCCGATCAGCGTCGCCGCGTCAGGGCGTTCGCCAAAGACGGTGGTGCCGACGATTAGCGCAAAGACCAGACGCGCGTAGCGAAATGGCGCGATATGGGACATGTCCCCAAGCCGGGTCGCGGTGACGAGAGCGTAATACCCCAGCACCCCGGCCGCCACCGACCCGGCCACTCGGTAAGTGTCAGTGCCGGACGGGATGATAAACTGGTCGCCCATGATCGCCATCAGGATCAGGCCGGTCGGCACGATGACAGCGAAGGCATAGGTGGACAGCCGCATGGAGCTGACAGATCTTGGAATGCGCCTGGTCGCCAAATCGCGGATGCCCAGAAAGATCACTCCTTGCACGGCGAACAGGGACGCGGGCTGAAACGCGTCCAGACCGGGACGGATGATCAGCAGCACACCGCAAAAGCCGACCGCGATCGCCGCCCAGCGTCGCCAGCCTACGGATTCTTGCAAAAACAGCGCGGCCCCCAGCGTCACGAACAGCGGGGTCGCCTGAAAAATCGCCGAAGCCGAGGAGATAGGCGTCAGCACCACGGCAGAGACATATCCAACGGTACCAAAAACTTCACCGACGTTACGCAGTAAAACCATCGGGTGCATCACGTCACGTCCCAGCAGGGATTCGCCCTGCATCCGGCAGGCCATCGCAAAGATGATCCCGCCGCCAAGGCCCAGCATCGCAAGGATCTGCCCCGTAGGCAGGGCCCCTGCCATTTGCTTGATCAACATATCCTCGATTGCGAAGCCAAGCATCGCCAGAACCATCAGAATGCTGCCGCGAAGATTGTCCAAGACCTGACCCCAAATAGGAATAATGTCGACGGGTTACGCCTCGGCGGCGTCCTTGCCTAGTCGGGATTACCGCTTTTTTGCACCTTTGCCGCGACCGGCTCTTCAATGCGCTCTCCGAACAGTGATAGCCGGTGTCCAACCAGCCGGTAACCAAGGCGCTTCGCTATTTTATCTTGCAGTGCTTCGATCTCGGGATCGACAAATTCGATGACCTGACCTGTAGCCATATCGATCAGGTGGTCGTGGTGGGCCCCATCTGCGGCCTCGTAGCGCGCACGGCCATCGCCAAAGGTGTGCTTTTCCAAAATACCCTTTTCTTCGAACAGTTTGACCGTTCGGTAGACCGTGGCGAGCGAGATGCGCGGATCAATCTGGGCCGCGCGGGCGTGTAGCGCCTCGGCGTCGGGATGGTCGCTGGCGGCGTCCAGCACACGGGCGATCACCCGCCGGGGGGCGGTCATGCGCAGGCCTGCGGTGGCGGCGCGAGTTTGAATTGATGTCGACATGGCATGTATCCCCCGGAACTGACTTCTGATCTTAGCGTTAAACCGCAAGATCGGCCACCGATGTGATGACACATGGCCGCAATTCCCATGGAAAAGCGCGGGCACTCATGCCAGATTTCTGCGAAAATCAATCGGAGGTATGACGATGAGCTTGATTAAAACACTGGCCCGCGTCGCAGTCGGCATCGCGGTGGTAAAAGGGGCCAGCGCGCTGACCCGCAACGCCCGCGAAGGCAAGTCCGGCACCATGCTGGACGATCTGATGGGGCCAAAGTCAGGATCGCGCGCCGATGGCACTGGCACCAGTTCTGGCATAAGTATGGGCGGTCTGCTGGACAGCCTGCAGGGCAAACGGGCCGGCGATCGGCGCACGCAGCCTGCCTCTGGCGGATTGCAGGACATGCTGGGCGGTTTGGCTGGCGCGGGCGGGCTTGGTGGTTTGCTCAGCGGGCTTGTGAGCACGGCTGGTAGCGGCGGCTTTGGGAAAATACTGCAGGCGCAGTTCGACGCCGCGCCTGAACCCGCTCAGGAACCCACCGCCGATCAGGAAGGTTTGGCCGCTGTGATGCTGCTGGCGATGGTCCAGGCGGCGCAGGCGGACGGGTATCTGGACGACACCGAACGCGGCCGCATCATGGAACACTTGAACGATGCCACCCTGGCAGAGCGCGCTTTTGTCGAGCAGGCCATGGCGCAGCGCATGTCGCTGACAGATCTGGTCGCCCGCGTGTCCGCCGGGAGCGAAGCTCAGGTCTATTCCATGGCTGTGATGGCCATCGATCTGGACCACCCGGCAGAGGTCGATTTCCTGCGCGGGTTTGCGGACGAGCTGGGCCTGCGGTCGAGTGACGTGAACGACATCCACGCCCAGATGGGCGTCGTGCCGCTGTATAGCTAGAACCAGCGCAGCCAGCGCATTACGGCGGCGGACACGACGCCGACCACCGCCATGCCGATGCACAGCAGAAGAAAGGCAT
>CAWUXN010000020.1:0-3040 GCA_963926415.1 uncultured Loktanella sp. | reverse complement strand
AGGTAAGGCACACCTTTTTCGCGGGCGAATTGCGCTGCCTTGATCTTGCCTTCGGTGCCACGTTCGCCGAATCCGCCGGGGACCAGAATGGCATGGAAGCCTTCCAGATAGGGTGCGGCGTCCTCGCGGTCGAAGAGTTCGGCATCGACCCAGTCGATCCGCACCTTGACCCGGTTCGCCATGCCGCCGTGGGTCAGCGCCTCGGCGATGGATTTGTAGGCGTCCTCCAGCTGGGTATATTTCCCCACAATGGCGACGCGCACTTCGCCTTCGGGGTTGTGAATGCGGTCGGCGACGTCATGCCAGACTGTCAGGTTCGGGGCGGGCGCAGGAGAGATGCCGAATGCGTCCAGCACAGCCTGATCAAGGCCTTGCGCGTGATAGGCGAGAGGGGCCTCGTAGATGGACTTTAAATCATAGGCCGCGATCACCGCATCCTTGCGGACGTTGCAGAACAGGCCGATCTTTTCCCGCTCGCGTTCTGGAATCGGGTGTTCGGAACGGCAAACAAGGATGTCGGGTGCCAGACCGATGCTGCGCAATTCTTTGACAGAGTGTTGGGTCGGCTTGGTTTTTAGCTCTCCGCTGGCGGCCAGAAAGGGCAACAGCGTCAGGTGCATGAAAATGCACTGCCCGCGTGGCTTGTCCTGTGCGAACTGACGGATCGCCTCAAAGAAGGGCAGGCCTTCAATGTCGCCGACGGTGCCACCAATCTCGCAGAGCATAAAATCTACCTCATCCTCGCCGATTCTGATGAAGTCTTTGATCTCGTTGGTGACGTGGGGAATGACCTGTATGGTCTTGCCCAGATAATCGCCCCGACGTTCCTTTTCCAGAACGGTGGAATAGACACGGCCAGAGCTGATGGAATCGCTATTCCGGGCTGCGACGCCGGTGAAGCGTTCGTAGTGGCCTAGATCAAGGTCGGTTTCTGCGCCGTCGTCGGTGACGAAAACTTCGCCATGCTCGAACGGGGACATCGTGCCGGGATCGACGTTCAGGTAGGGATCCAGTTTGCGCAGGCGGACCGTGTAGCCACGCGCTTGTAGCAGCGCACCCAGCGCCGCAGACGCAAGGCCCTTGCCCAGCGACGACACAACCCCGCCCGTGATAAATATGAAACGTGCCATGGATGGGCCCCCGTGCGTGTCAATAATTCAGACTTGCGATCCACCGGGGATCGCATCATCACGGGATTAACGGATAGCCGAAAAAGGCCCCCACGTACAACCCGTGACGCAATATTTTGATGTGCTGGCCGGAAGGCCGGCTAATTGTTGTGGTATCAGTGGCTTAGTTGCCTGACGGCACCAAAGGCGCGTCACTTGCGGACGGCGGCAGCAGATTTTCGCCCAGATCAGGTGTAGCTGGCGCGTCTGCAACCGGCGCATCCTGCAGGCGGTCAACGACCGAAGAACCGGCTGCATTTTCCGCCGCGATGATCGTCAGTGCGATCGACGTAGCGATGAAGCCAATGGCCAAAATCCATGTGACCTTGCCCATGGCCGTTGGGGCCGGGCGGCCGCTGGATGCGCCACCACCACCACCGCCGATTCCTAAGCCGCCGCCCTCCGAGCGTTGCAGAAGGACTGTGCCGATCAGCGACAGTGCAAGGATCAGGTGGATGACAAGGACGACGTTTTCCATTTAGGACGGGCCTGCGGGTTGTCTGCGGTTCGGCGTTGTTTATGACGAAGGCCCCCATGCCGCAACCCCAAAGGCCCCGGCTGCCGGGTATAGTGAGCCCTTGCCTTCGTTTTTCGGTTTCATGCTTGCCCCAAGGCGCATATAGCGGACAGCGGAATTTCCGTAATAGGACAAGTATCATGGCAAACGTTGTCGTCGTTGGCGCCCAGTGGGGCGACGAAGGAAAAGGCAAGATCGTCGATTGGCTAAGCGAGCGCGCCGACGTCGTCGCGCGCTTTCAGGGTGGCCACAATGCTGGCCACACCCTTGTGATAGACGGAAAGGTCTACAAGCTTCACGCGCTGCCCAGCGGCGTCGTGCGCGGTGGCAAGCTCAGTGTTATCGGCAACGGTGTTGTCCTTGACCCCTGGCACCTGCTGAAGGAGATCGAAGGCCTGCGCGGGCAGGGCGTCGAGATTACGCCAGAGACGTTGATGATCGCAGAAAATACGCCGCTGATCCTGCCGTTTCACGGCGAATTGGACCGCGCCCGCGAAAATCAGGCCGATGTTGCTAAGATCGGCACTACTGGCCGCGGAATCGGGCCTTGCTATGAAGACAAAGTCGGCCGCCGCGTCATCCGCGTCGCCGATCTGGCAGACGCCGCCACGCTGGAACTGCGCGTTGACCGCGCGCTGGTGCACCACGATGCGCTGCGCCGGGGCCTCGGCCTTGAGCCTATCGACCGGGATGAACTGCTGGCGCAACTGCGCGAAGTTGCTCCGGCGATTTTGGAATACGCAGCACCCGTCTGGAAGGTGCTGAACGACAAGCGCAAAGAGGGCAAACGCATCTTGTTCGAAGGCGCACAAGGCGCGCTGCTGGACGTCGACTTTGGCACCTATCCGTTCGTCACATCGTCCAACGTGATCGCAGGGCAGGCCGCGACGGGTACCGGCGTTGGCCCGGGCGCGATCGATTTCGTGCTGGGCATCGTTAAAGCCTATACTACCCGTGTCGGTGAAGGCCCGTTCCCCACCGAATTGCTGGACGCCGACGGCGAAAAGCTGGGCCAACGCGGCCATGAATTCGGAACCACCACGGGCCGCAAGCGGCGCTGCGGCTGGTTCGATGCCGCCCTTGTGCGTCAGACCTGCGCGACATCCGGTGTGTCAGGGATTTCCCTGACCAAGCTGGACGTGCTGGACGGCTTCGAAACGCTGAAAATCTGCACGGGCTATGATTTGGACGGCGCGGTGCTGGATTACCTGCCGACCGCCGCCGATCAACAGGCCCGTTGCAAGCCGATCTACGAGGAAATGCCCGGCTGGTCCGAATCGACCGAAGGCGCACGATCCTGGAACGATCTGCCCGCACAGGCGATCAAATACGTCCGCCGCATCGAAGAGCTGAT
>CAWUXN010000019.1:0-2557 GCA_963926415.1 uncultured Loktanella sp. | reverse complement strand
TGCCGCCATTGCTAAGAATGAGGCGCGCTGGACCAAATGACGCGGCCAATTTTTCTCCGAAAAATTGACTACATCAGCCGTTTGCCAAAACGCGGCATCCGCGCCTTTTTCATCAGGGCGCGGATTGTCCACGGCTCTGGTGACAAACGGTTCGCTTCGGCAAGGACTTTGTGGGCGATTCCGCTGACAACCTCCGGGGCCTCGTCGTGCAAGCGCAGCAAAAATCCATCGGGATCGGCGCGGAACAAATCTTCGTACGCCAGCAAGTTGCCGGGGAAATCCTTTGCATTCATCGTCAGGATCGCATCGCAGTGCCCAGTCACAGCGGCGGCAAGCACATGGATGTCGTCTTCGTCCGGAAGCCACAATCGCCGCAGCATGCCGTTATCAGGCGTAACACTGGCACGCGGGAACTGTGCTGTCAGCGTTGCAATCTCGCCACTGGCAAAGACCTCGGCCTCTGGTCCTAGCTTGACCGTCGCCCGCGCCCACTCTTCCAAGATCCGCGGCGACCAGCAGGGCTGATACAGCCCTGCTGATGCGCAGCCGATCAGCACTTCGCGCATCACGGTAGGATATAGAACGCAGGCGTCGAGCAGAACCTTCACAGACGGAAAGTCACCGCTTTCAAATAGCCGCTTTCAGCCAGATGCGGCAGCAGCGGATGATCCGGCCCGGCAAAACCGGTCTGGATCACTTGGCTGCGCCGACCGGCGCGCCCGATTCCTCGGGCAGAGGCATTGCGGAACCGCGTTAGATCGGCTGCATTGCTGCAGGAGCATACCATCAGATAGCCGCCGTCGGCGACCAATGTTGCTGCCAACCGGGCAATCCGTTCGTAAGCGCGCAAGCCCGCCTCGAGCGAGGCTTTGTTCGGGGCAAAGGCCGGGGGATCGCAGACAACCAGATCGAACTGCGCGCCTTCCTCGGCCAGCTCGGCCAGCGTGTCAAAAGCGTCGCCCTTACGGGTTTCAAACTTGTCCGACACGCCCATCGCCTGCGCACCCTTATCGGCCAGCGCCAGTGCAGGCTCTGATCCGTCGACCGCCAGCACCGAAGCCGCACCCCCTGCCAAAGCAGCAAGGCCAAAGCCGCCGACGTGGCTGAACATGTCCAGCACCCGCGCACCGCGCGATAGGCTGGCAGCAAACGCGTGATTCGAACGTTGGTCAAAGAACAGGCCTGTCTTTTGACCGCCCATGACGTCGGCCATATAGGTCGCGCCATTCATTGGCACCGGGATCGGGTCGGTCGGGACTGTGCCGCGCAACATGCCCATACGATCGACCAGACCTTCCAAGCTACGCGCCCGGCCAGAGGCGTTCATGACAACGGTCGTCACGCCAGTGACCTGCACCAGCGCACCGCAAAGCGGCTCGATCAGCGCGTCGGCCCAAGCAGCGTTCGGCTGGATCACGGCGGTATCGCCAAAGCGGTCGATGACAACGCCGGGCAAACCGTCCGCCTCTGCATGGACCAGACGATAGAACGGCTGATCATAGATCCGCTCGCGGTGAATCAGTGCGCGGGTCAGCTTGGCCGCGAACCAAGCGGTGTCAATCACGGCCTCTGGATCGCGGTCGATCATGCGGCAGATGATCTTGGACGCCGCATTGACGGTCACAAGACCCAGCGGGACCCGGTTCGCGTCCTCTAGCACGGCAAGCGCACCAGCGGTCAGCCCGCGCGTCCGGCGGTCAGTGACCAGTTCATTGGCATAGACCCAAGGAAAGCCGTGGCGGATTGCGCGGGCATCCCCTTTGGGGGTCAGACGGACGGTGGGATAAGAGGGCATATTCATGAGCAATGCTTTAACTTGCGCAGGCCGTGTCCGCCAGAGGCCAGTTTTGCACGGATCGATGCGCAAAAGGACTCAAAAGCCGCAAAATCAGCGCCCCACAGGCGTTGTTAGCGCTAACCGTTCATGCTAAGAAAGATACAACCCACCATATACACGGGAAGACCCATGGCCCTGCACCCTAAAATTGCCGAAGTCACCGACCGGATTCGCGCCCGCTCTGAAGGGCCGCGTCGCCAGTATCTGGACACGATGGCCCGCGCCGCTGCTGCTGGCCCCCGCCGGTCGCACCTGACCTGCGGCAACCAAGCACATGCCTATGCCGCGATGGGCGACCAGAAAGACGCGCTGGTGGCCGACAAGGCCCCCAACATCGGGATCATCACCGCCTACAATGACATGCTGTCTGCGCATCAGCCGTTCGAGACGTATCCCGCCCTGATCAAGAAGGCCGCCATTGCCGCCGGTGCCACAGCGCAGGTCGCCGGCGGTGTGCCCGCGATGTGCGACGGCGTCACCCAAGGTCAGACGGGAATGGAACTGTCGCTGTTTTCCCGCGACGTAATCGCGCTGGCCGCTGCCGTTGGCCTGTCGCACAATACCTTTGACGCGGCGATCTATCTGGGCGTCTGCGACAAGATCGTGCCAGGCCTTGTTATGGCCGCCGCGACCTTTGGCTATATTCCGTCGGTCTTTTTACCGGCCGGCCCCATGGTCAGCGGTCTGCCCAACGACGAAAAATCCAAGGTGCGCCAGCAA
>CAWUXN010000018.1:0-3662 GCA_963926415.1 uncultured Loktanella sp. | reverse complement strand
GGTTTCCACGCCGAACCACAGGGTCGCCAAGATCGTGACAAGCACGGCGGCGAAATCGGCCCGGGAATAGGACCAGCTGGAGCGCAGGATCGAGAAATCGACAAGGCTTAGCACAGCCACGATGATTGTCGCTGCCAGTGTCGCGGTTGGCAGGAAATAGATCAGCGGCGTCAGCGCAAAGGCCGCAATGGCAAGGCCGATGGCGGTATAGGCACCGGCAGCAGGCGTTTCGGCACCAGCGTCATAGTTCACCACCGACCGGCTGAACCCGCCAGTCACCGGGAAACCACCCGTAAAGGCGGCGGCGACGTTTGCCGCGCCGAGACCGATCAACTCTTGATCCGGGTCAATCCGCTGACGCTTTTTCGCGGCAAGTGTTTGCGCAACAGAGATCGATTCCACAAACCCGATGACTGAGATCAGCAATGCAGGCAGCAGCAACTGCCCCACCAGCGTCGGAGAAATCGACGGCATCGTCAGCGGCGGCAGGCTTTGCGGGACGCTACCAACAATCTTGACCCCATGATCCGACAGACCGAACAGCCAGACAGCAACGGTCGTCACAACCACAGCCAGCACCGGCCCCGCTTTAGTCAACGCGCCAGCCAGCGCAGGCTTAATGCCATAGCTGCGCAGCAATGGGTTGAGCCCCTTGCGCACCCAGAACAGAAAGGCCGTTGCACCAACGCCAATCACCAGTGTGATCAGGTTCACGTCGCCCAAGTGCACAAAGAGCGTCTCCACCAGTTCGGGCAGCGTATCGCCAGAGGCGCTGATGCCAAGAATATGTTTCAGCTGGCTCAGCGCGATCAGGATACCCGACGCGGTGATGAAACCGGCCACGACGGGGTGCGACAGAAAGTTCGCCAAAAAGCCAAGCCGCAGAACACCCATCAATAGCATCATAGCCCCCGACAGCCCCGCCAGCGTCAGCGCAGCAACGGCATAGCCAATAGTACCCTGATCGGCGATATTGCCGATCGCCGCCGCCGTCATTAGCGACACGACCGCCACCGGCCCGACCGCCAGCGCCCGGCTGGTGCCAAAGATTGCATACAGGATGATCGGCGCGATCGAGGCGTAAAGCCCCGCCTCTGGCGGCAGGCCAGCCAGCATCGCATAGGCCAACGACTGCGGAATCAGCATGATCGTAACGATCACGGCGGCCACAAGGTCGTTGGACAAGTTTTCGCGATTATAGGTCCGGCCCCACGTCAGGATCGGCAGATAACGGGCAAAGGCATTCGTCGTCATGGCAGTGCTTTCAAAGTATGACGCGCAGGGATTGGCCCCGGCGCGGTATTCGTATCAGAGCGGCGCTTTTTCCGGCCCGGCCATCCATTCACGCCCCTTCAGCATGGCGTGCCAATAGACTTGCGGCAGACCCTGCGCCTTGAGCGCCCAAGCCAGACGGCTGGGCTTTGTGCCGTCAATCAACCAGTTGGGGAAACTAGGCAGCAACACACCGCCATACCCAAATTCAGCCAGCACGATCTTGCCGCGCTCGACCGTCAGCGGGCAGGAGCCATAGCCGTCGTAGATCGCGGCGGCGGACTTGCCTGCGATATCCGCAAGGACATTGACCGCTACGACCGGGGCTTGCTTGCGCGCGGCGGCCATCGTCTTGGCATTGGGGGCGTTCATCACGTCGCCAAGGCTCCAGATATTGGTGTATGTCTTGTGGCGCAGGGTTGCCTGATCGACATCGACCCAGCCCGCAGCATCCACCAAAGCGGAATTGCGGATAAAGGCAGGTGCGCGTTGCGGCGGGCAGACGTGGATCATGTCAAAATCGACAGTGACCTCTTTCGGGTCAGTGTCTGGATTGGCCACCTTAAAGGTTGCCGTCTTTGCCGCCCCGTCTACCGCCGTCAGCGTATGGAAAAAGTTCAGTGTCGCATCGTATTTGGCGACGTAGTCCATCAGCGCAGTGACATATTCCTTGACGCCGAACAGCGCGCCGCCCGCGTTCATAAACTGGATGTCGATATCCTTGAGCACGCCGCGCCGGAACCAAGCGTCGCCGGACAGATACATCGCCTTTTGCGGCGCACCGGCGCATTTGATCGGCATCGGGGGCTGGGTAAAGATCGCCCGCCCCTTGTTCAGCCCTTGCACCAGTTTCCAAGTGTAGGGTGCCAGATCATAGAGATAGTTAGAGGTGACGCCATTGCGGCCCAGCGTATCTTTGAGCCCCGCAATACCGCCCCAATGCAGCTCTAGCCCCGGACAAACAATCAGACGCTTGTAGCCGATGACGCGCCCGTCTTCCAAGATGACCGCGTCGGAGGCAGGGGAAAATTCAGCCACTGCCGCCTTGATCCAAGTGACAGCATCGGGGATCAGCGGACCCATATCTCGCTTAGTCTGCTCGGCGTTAAAAACACCGCCGCCAACCATCGTCCAACCGGGCTGGTAATAGTGGACATCGGCAGGATCGATGATCGTGATATCAAGGCCGCCGTCGCGGGCCAGCAGACTGGCAGCAACCGCGATCCCGGCGGACCCCGCCCCCACGATCACGATGTCCGACCAGATATCTGGCTCTGCCAGCGCTCTGGTAGACGTCTCGGCCATATCGGCCACAGTCGCGGCCAGGTCATATCCGGCAGCATTTGTGCGGGCCAGAAGTTCAGCCAGTGGGCGCTGCCCTGCTTGCGAACGCGTCCATAGAATCGCGGCCCGCGTGCCAGATTTGCAGAAGGCCAGCACCGGCCCCGGCATGGACGACAGCGCCGCACCAAAAACAGCAACATCGGCTTGCGTGATCTGGCCGGACACAACCGGCAGATGCCAGGCTTGCAGACCGGCCGCCTCTGCCGCCGCTTTGATGTCGGCAAAAGACGGCTGACCAGCCTGCTCGCCATCGGGACGGTTGCTGATGATGCTGGCAAAGCCAGCGGCCTTGATCGCGGCCATATCACCCAGTGCGATTTGCGGCGCGACTGAAACGTCGTCCGTCAGTTCCCTGACATCCATAGCTAGCAACCTTCCCCTTTTCGCCCTTACAAGCGGTTAACCGGCACTTTCAGGACCATGTTGCCATCTTTATCGCGCGGCATCTCTCCTGCGCGCATGTTCACCTGCAGGGACGGGATGATCAGCTTTGGCACAGCCAGCGTGGCATCACGTTCAGTCCGGAATTTCACGAACTCTTCCTTCGTGGCACCCTTGCCGACATGGATGTTGTGTTCCCGCTCTTCGCCAACGGTGGTTTCCCACTCAATATCACGGCCGTTGGGGCCGTAGTCGTGGCACATGAACAGGCACATATCGTCCGACAGGGTCAGCACGCGCTGGATGCTGTCATAAAGCGTCGCCGCATCGCCGCCGGGGAAATCGGCGCGGGCCGATCCGCCGTCAGGCATGAATAGCGTATCGCCAACAAAGGCCGCATCGCCGATCACATGCACCATGCAGGCGGGCGTGTGGCCCGGCGTATAGATCGCAAAGGCCTTCATGGTACCGATGTTGTAGGTGTCGCCATCCTTGAACAGCGCGTCAAACTGCGAGCCGTCACGCTGGAACTCAGTACCTTCGTTGAAAATCTTACCGAAGGTTTCCTGCACGACCATGATCTTGTCGCCGATGCCGATCTTGCCACCCAGGGCGGCCTGAATGTAGGGCGCGGCAGACAGATGGTCGGCGTGGACATGCGTCTC
>CAWUXN010000017.1:0-6365 GCA_963926415.1 uncultured Loktanella sp. | reverse complement strand
TGCCCCGCGCCGCCGATGTGCCGATTATCGATTTCTCGACGCGCGGCACGCCGTCTCTTTACAACCCAATGGGCATGAAAGGCTGCGGCGAGGCTGGGACCGTTGGCGCGCTGGCCGCCGTCGCCAACGCGGTGTTGGACGCACTGTGGGACAATGGAGTGCGCCGGATCGAGATGCCCTTTACGCCCCACCGCGTCTGGGGCTGGTTGCAGGAGGCACGCACTGAATCCGCGTAACTGGTTCCTTGGCCTTATTGGTCGCCGGCCGCGCCAGAAAAGCGGCGCACACCGCAGGCGCGGACCTGCGACGCATGTCATCATTCTGGATGGCACCATGTCGTCGCTTAGCGAGGTGAATGCGACGAACGCTGGCCGCACCTTCAAACTGCTCAGGGAAGCGGGGCTGTGCGCCAACCTGACCGTCTATTATGAGGCCGGGATCCAGTGGACGGACTGGTATCAAACGTGGGACGTGATGACCGGGCGCGGGATGAACCGGCAGATCAGACGCGCCTACGGCGTACTCGCGTCGCGCTATCGGCCCGGCGATACGATTATCCTGATGGGCTATTCGCGCGGTGCTTTTGCTGTGCGCTCGCTCGCCGGTCTGATTGGCAGGATCGGCCTTCTGCAGCATGATCAGGCCACTGTCAGCACCGTGCGCACCGCCTATCGCCACTATCAGGCCGGTGGCACGTCTGAGGTGGCGACCGCCTTTAGCCGCCTGATGTGCCACGACGCCGTCCAGATCGAGGCGGTTGGCGTCTGGGATAAGGTCAAGGCGCTTGGCCGTCGTACGCCGCTGGACCGGGCTGACCGGCACGGTTTTCATGACCACCGGCTGGGGGAACACGTGCGTCACGTCTATCACGCATTGGCCCTGGACGAGAGGCGCAGCGTCTATCGGCCGGTCATGTGGGACACCAGCCCTGGCAACGGGGCCGTCGTGGAACAAGTCTGGTTTCGTGGCACCCATGGCGATGTTGGCGGGCAGGTAGGTGAACACCCCCGAGCGCGCCCGCTGGCCAATATCCCGCTGGTCTGGATGCTGGAAAAGATTGCCGCACGTGGCGTTTCGCTGCCAGGAGGGTGGCAGGATCGATTTCCATGTGATCCCAGTGCGCCGTCCATCGGGCAATGGCATGGCTGGGCCAAGTTGTTCTGGTTTCGCCAAGGGCGCGCGATCCTGTTCGACCCGTCAGAAAGCTTGCACGATAGCATCACACCAGTCGTGCCTGAAGCCTCGGAGCAGGCCTATTACACCTAGGGTTTGTCGATCTGCATGATCAGGCAAGTGGTTGATCCCGTGGCGTAAAGTTTGCCGTCAAACCCTTCGATCCGGCCTGTGGCGACTCCTGTCGATCGGCCTGCGTGATCGACAACGCCCGTCGCGATGACCGGCGTGCCGACTGGGATCGCGCGGACGATGTTAATCTTGTATTCCAGCGTTGTGTAAACGGCCCCCTTGGGCACGGTCGTCATCACAGCGCAGGCCATGCAGCTGTCCAAGATGGTGCCATACCAGCCGCCGTGCACGCCGCCGACGGGGTTGGAATGGGCGAATTCAGGCGTGCCGTGAAAGATTGCGCGGCCAACGGCCACGCTGCCCAGCGTAAAGTTCATCCCTTGCGCAATGGGTGGTCCTGCCAGATCGCCAGCCAAGACTGCCTGCATAAACGCCAGCCCTGACATGGACAGAACGGTCTGGCGATCGGCCAAGTCGGCGGGGGATTGGGGGATCGGCATGGCAAGCTCCGGCGTTGGTTTTGCCGCAAGCTGCCGGGTCAGGCGACGTTTTGCAAGCGGGGCTGCGGCGCAATACCAAGGGCGCGGCAGACGTCATGCGTCAGCTGCGGCTTGTTGAGCGTGTAAAAGTGCAGATGATTGACGCCGCCTTGCAGCAGGTCGTCGCACAGCTCTGTCGCCAGCGCGGTTGCCAACAGATCGGCGTTGCCGTCGCGCAAGGCATTTTCAAAGGCTTGCGTGATAACTGGCGGGATGCTGGTGCCCGTTGCGGCGGCGAATTTCGATGCGCCCTTCCAGTTCTCGACGGGCAGGATGCCGGGGATGATTGGGGCGTCGATGCCGGCCTTCACGCATTTGTCGCGGAAACGGAAAAAAGTGTCCGCCTCGAAAAAAAACTGGGTGATGGCAGCGGCGGCCCCAGCGTCGATCTTGCGCTTCAACCAGGCAACATCGGCGTCTTGGCTCGCGGCTTCGGGGTGCTTTTCAGGATAGGCCCCGACGCGCAGGGTGAACTTGCCCGTCGCAGACAGTGCCTCGATCAGCTCGACGGAGGATGAAAATCCGTCAGCGTGGGCCGTGAACGTCTCGCTGCCCCTGGGGGCATCGCCGCGCAATGCAACGATGTCCTTGATGCCTGCCGCTGCATATTCTTCTGCTATTGCAAGGGTTTCTGAGCGCGTCGCGTCAACGCAAGTCAGGTGCGCTGCAACCTTCAGGCCAGTAGTCTTGTCAATCGCGGTGACCGCATCGTGCGTTAATTTGCGCGTCGCGCCGCCAGCGCCATAGGTCACGGATACGAATTCCGGCTCAAGCTGGGCCAGCACATTGACGCAATCCCACAGGCGAAATGACCCTTCGAGGTTTTTCGGCGGAAAGAATTCGAATGAAATTTTGGGGCTGGCCATGGCGAGTATCCTGTTCTGCGGTCTTGTCATATGTGGCATCCTTGGGCATATGAGGCAAATTCATAACGCTCACGATGATTATGAGGATAACTGCGATATGCATATCGAGTTCCGCCACCTGCGCACGATCAAGGCGATCCATGATATGGGTGGTCTGTCAAATGCAGCAGATTTTCTGGGCATAACGCAATCGGCCCTGTCACACCAGATCAAGGGGATCGAAGATCAGGCTGGCGTCGAACTGTTCGTGCGGCGCACCAAGCCGTTGCGGCTGTCGGTCGCAGGCATGAAATTACTTGCAGCGGCGGAAAGCATCCTGCCACAGGTCGCCGCGCTGGAAGCAGAGTTCGACGGGTTGATCACGGGCAAGGCGGGGCGACTGCACATCGCAATCGAATGTCACGCCTGTTTCGAATGGTTGATGCCTGTGCTGGAAGCCTTCCGAAAAGCTTGGCCAGAGGTCGACGTCGATATCCGTCCGGGCCTCGCCTTCGATGCCTTGCCAGCGCTGCGCCGTGAAGAGGTCGACCTCGTCGTATCGTCGGACCCTGAAGAGCTGGAAGGCGTGACTTTTACGCCGATCTTTGACTACGAACCGGTTTTTGTCGCCGCCGCCATTCACCCTCTTGCCCAGAAAACGGTTATCGAGGCCGAGGATTTTCGCGGACAGACACTTATCACCTATCCGGTTGATCGGCACCGACTGGATGTTTTTAGCGAATTGCTAACCCCGGCCAAAGTTGAACCTGCGGCGGTACGGCAGGTAGAGTTGACGGCCATGATCTTGTTGCTAGTCGCATCCAATCGCGGCGTTGCTGTGCTGCCGGATTGGGTGGTGCGCCAAGTGCGTTATAATTCCGACTATGTCACGCGACCGCTGACGTCCAAGGGAATCACAAAGCGGCTCTATGCGGCCACGCGCACGGCCGATGCCGGCTTACCCTATCTCAGCCATGTAATTCGGCTGGCGCGCCAGGAGGCGGTAAAGTTGCAGCGCCCCTAGGCGGCCGCGGTGGCTGCACCTGATTGCAGCATGGTGCGGATATCGTCGTAGGTTTGAGCGGGTAAATAGTAGAAGCGCTGCACCGTCGCTTATCCCATGTCGCGAAGCAGGTCTAGATGTGCCCGCGTTTCGACCCCTTCGGCGACGACGCAGAGATTAAGCCCGCGGCCTATATCGAGGAATGATTTGACCAGTACGTCGGTGGCCCGGACGGTCCCGAGCTTGCGGACAAAGCCAGTGTCCAGCTTCAGTTCGTCAAGTTCCAGCTCTTGCAGGTGCTGGAAGGTCGCAAACCCGGTCCCGAAATCATCGAGTGAAATGCGTACCCCGGCCAGATGCTGCATGGAGATGGAACCCTTGATCGTCTGCCCCGCCCGCGCGATAAAATTATCCACGGTCACCTCGAACATCAGGTGACCGCGCAGGTTGGGGTGCTGCGCCACCGCTGCAATCAGGGCATCGCCGCCTGTAATTCATCTCGTTGATGGCGGGTATGAATGATCCGGGCGTGCGCGCAGCTCACCGCTGGGATGAACCTAGCGCGCAAGAGCCTTGAGCCCGACGATACGGTTAGTTGCGATATCGACCTGAGGTTGGTAAACGGAACAAATCTCGCAGCGCTGCATAGTGGACAGCAGACGGGCCCGGTTGTTCAGGTTTGAACGCCGAGGAATGATGCTGCGGTCATAGATCACCACCCGGAATTCAAGGCCGTTCTTTGCATGATACATCGCCTGATCCGCCTCGTTCAGCAGCTGATCGACACTGGCACCGGGGTGTGACGGCGCGATGCCGATACTGCCCGTGACCTGCAGTTTGTGGCGTTCATAGCGCATGGGTTGGCGCAGATGGCGCAGGACGTGTCTGAAATGCGGTTCATCTCTGCGCAGTTCAGCGGGCCGGGCCAGTCGATGTAAAATTCATCACCGCCAAATTGGGCGACGACATCAGGACCTTTCAAATAAATGCTTAGCCAGCGCCTGACCTCTTTCAGCAGGGTATCGCCAGCCGCGAGGCTATAGCTGTCATTGATCAGTTTGAAACCGTCCAAATCAATCAGGAATGGCGTCCCCTGCGCGACCTTGCCGAACTTCGATGCGCACAAAACCTGACCAGCCAATTCGTCAAAAGCGCGCCGGTTCGGCAGACCGGTCAAGGTGTCGCGCAAGGACAGGTCTTCCAGTTCGACCAAGCGGCGATTGGCAAGTTTAGGCATGTTTTCAGGGGCGGACAGCGTTTCCTTGTGGTTCTGCGTTGTCTGAACGGAGTTTGCGAAATAGACCAGCAAGAGCCCCGCGACGGTCAGCTCGTCGATCGGATCGGACGGCGTGAAAGTCGGCGAAAAAGAATCGCTGATGATGGCGGAAACGGTTACATAGGACGGTAGCAGCATTAACCAGTTGTAAAGTGCGACAGCAACGAAAGAGTTCGTCACATGCACGTGTGCCCTTAACATCCAGATGCAGGCGCAGATCAGGGTTCGCAGTCGTACCGCTTGCACCAAACAGAGCGCCGGCCGTCATGTAAATTGACGTCGTTAGAACCGCGTGGGTCCAGACCATC
Source organism: uncultured Loktanella sp. (assembly GCA_963926415.1). Lineage (GTDB taxonomy): Bacteria > Pseudomonadota > Alphaproteobacteria > Rhodobacterales > Rhodobacteraceae > Loktanella. The sequence goes on along the minus strand of CAWUXN010000017.1, from coordinate 1,149 downwards.
GTGCAGCGCGGTGCTGAACGGGGTGGTCCGTCGATCCGTTGCCCCGCACCGGCCAGATAGGCAGCAGTTTCCGATACGCAAACCATGATGGCGACGATGATGGCACCTTCATGATTTCCGCTGAACGCAAGGATGCCGCTGACCAAAGGTATCACGCTCATACGGCGCAGACGATCGCGGCGGACAATGTGAATTGTCAGCCGCGTTTCGAATATGAATTGTTCTTTCAGACGGTTCAGCATTTGATACTCTGGTGCCTCGTTCCGACCGCTTATCGCGCCCGGTCGCAAATATTCCCTTAACGTCACCGCGCCGCCGCACCTTGTATGGCCCGGCCTCCCGTCCTATACGCCGCCCTTGATCCATGGACGGAGGCCCCGATGGCTGGCAGTGCGAACCTCAATGTAATGATGAAAACCGCCCGCAAGGTCGGCCGCGCCTTGCTTAAGGACTTCGGCGAGGTCGAGCAGCTGCAGGTCAGCACCAAGGGCCCCGGCGATTTCGTCACCCGTGCCGACCGGCAGGCCGAGGAGACGATCCGCAACGAGCTGATGCACGCGCGTCCGTCCTATGGTTTTCTGGGCGAAGAAGGCGAAGAGATCGAAGGCGAGGATCCCACCCGGCGCTGGATCGTCGATCCGCTGGATGGAACGACCAATTTCCTGCATGGTCTGCCTCACTGGGCCGTGTCAATTGCCCTTGAACACAAGGGCCAAGCGGTCGCTGGAGTCATCTATGACCCGGTCAAGGACGAGATGTTCTACGCGGAAAAAGGCGGCGGTGCTTTCGTTAACGAATCACGCCTGCGCGTGTCCGGGCGTCACCGCCTGATCGACAGCATCTTTGCTACCGGCCTGCCTTTCGCAGGTCGCAGCGACCTGCCGGAATCGCTTCAGGATCTGGCACGTCTTTTGCCCACCTGCGCTGGTGTGCGCCGGTTTGGTGCAGCGTCGCTTGACCTCGCATATGTGGCGGCTGGCCGGTATGACGGCTATTGGGAGCGTCGCTTGAAACCTTGGGATATGGCCGCCGGCCTGGTCATCGCCAAAGAGGCGGGTGCCATCGTCGAATCGATCAAGCCCGACGGCGATCCGCTGGCCAACGGCACGGTTCTTTGCGCGAACAACGACATTTTCGCGACCTTCGCCA
>CAWUXN010000016.1:0-2831 GCA_963926415.1 uncultured Loktanella sp. | reverse complement strand
CGACACAATCGCGCAGCGGATGCCACAGACCCTGTGGGTGGTCGGTATGTCCTATGTCGTCGGTGTGCTGATCGCCCTGCCCATCGGCATCATCAGCGCCTACCGGCAGTATTCGGTGTTCGACCAAGTCGGTACCTTCGTGTCGATGATCGGCTTTTCCGTGCCGCCGTTCTTTTCCGGCGTGCTGCTGATCGTCATCTTCTCGGTCACGCTGGGCTGGTTGCCGTCGATCTATGACACCACGCTGATCGTGAACGACTGGTCCAGCTTCAAGCTGCAGCTGCAGCAGATGGTCATGCCCGTCATGGTGCTGGCCCTGCAAACAACAGCTCAGGTCAGCCGCTATATGCGCGCCTCGATGCTGGACAACCTAGGCCAAGACTACGTGCGCACCGCCCGCGCCAAGGGCATGAAGGAAAGCGTCGTCGTCATGCGCCACGTGCTGCGCAATTCCATGATCCCCGTCATCACGGTCATCGCCCTTGGCATCCCCGCGATCTTTGGCGGTGCCATCATCACAGAGCAGATTTTCAAGGTGAACGGCCTTGGCCAACTGCTGATCATCGCCCTGCAAGGTAGTGATATTCCGATGGTGATGACCCTGACGTTCCTCTTTGCGATTCTGATCGTGATGTTCAACCTGATTGCCGACGTCCTATATGGCGTGTTCGACCCAAGGATCCGTTATGATTAATCGCGACCCCCACGCTAACGCTGATAACCTGCTGGTGGCGGGCGACCCAACGGCCCCTTTGATGGCAGTGAAAACCCGCAATCAGTGGTTGGACGTCTGGGACCAGTTCCGCACGCACAAGGGCGCGCTGGCATCACTTATCTTCCTGATCGCGATCATCCTGTTCGTGCTGGCAGGCCCGCTGGTCTGGCGATTGGACCCCGCCACGCTAGACATCCGCAACAAGGACCTGCGCCCGCTGATCAACGCCATGTGGGGCGTGGAAAAGGTCTCTTGGGCGCATCCGTTCGGCACGGACAACCTTGGCCGCGATCTGATGGCGCAAATCATGCAAGGCGGTCGCATCAGCTTGGCCGTGGGTGCCTCTGCGATGATTCTATCGATCCTAATCGGCACCTTCGTCGGTGTAGTCGCGGGCTATTTTAACCGGCTTGACGGGCTGCTGATGCGGCTCACAGACCTGTTCCTCGCCCTGCCCCTGCTTCCGCTGCTGCTGGTCATGATGTTGCTGTTCCGCGATCCGCTGCGCGGCGCCTTCGGACCAGAGCAAGGCATCTTCATCCTGATTGTCTCCGGCATCGGCATCACCAGCTGGATGCACACCGCGCGTATCGTGCGCGGGGATGTGCTGGCGCTGAAAGAGCGTGAATACGTCCTTGCCGCCCGGAGCATCGGCACGCCCAGCCGCCGCATCATCACGCGACATCTGCTGCCAAACGTGCTGTCCCCGATCATGGTCAGCGCGACCCTTGGCCTTGCCACCGCGATCATCACGGAAAGCGCGCTGTCATTCCTTGGCCTTGGCTTTCCGCCGGACTTCCCGACCTGGGGCAAGATTCTGGCTGACAGCGTACCGCGCATGACCGCCTTCCCCGAACGCGTCGTGCTGCCGGGTCTGGCGATCTCGCTCACAGTGCTGGCTGTGAACTACATCGGTGATGGGTTGCGCGACGCACTCGATCCGCGCATCCGCGGCATGTAGCGCCCGAAAAGTCTTAGGCTCCCCACGCCTATTCCAGATGCTTTTTCAGGCGTTGAAGCATCAGCCAGACGCCCACCAGCACGATGGGCGTCACGATGGCGGCCATGACGGTCTTGGATATGCCCAGCTGGTATTCAACAGGTCCCAGAATATACATCGCCAGACTGACCGCGTAATAGCTAATCGCCACCACGGACAGCCCTTCCACCGTGCGCTGCAAGCGCAGCTGCAAGTCCGACCGCCGGTCCATACTTTCAAGCAGATCGCGGTTCTGCGCGCTGCGTTCCACGTCCACACGCGTGCGTAACAGCTCGCCGGCCCGTAAGGCCCGGTCCGACATAGCCGTCAGCCGCGCCTCTGTGGATTTCACCGTGCGCATCGCGGGATCAAAGCGGCGCATCATGAATTCGCCAAAAGTCTGCCTCCCGGCAAAGCGCGTCTCGCGCAGCACCGCGATGCGCTGGTTCACAATCGTCTCATAAGCGCCTGTCGCGCCAAAGCGAAAGGCGGATTGCGCGACGATATTCTCCAGCTCGGCCGAGACCGTCAGCAAAGAGTGTAGCAAGGCCGCAGGCTCGCCCACCGGGCCGCACATTTCCGCCAGCAGCGCCGTCAGCCTGTTATCAATCGCGCTCATCTGGGGGGCCAGATCACGCGCGCGGCTTAGCCCCAACATCGACATGGCCTTATAGGTCTCAATCTCGCACAGGCGCTGCACAACGCGCCCGGTGCGGCGTGCGCCAGCCTCAGGCCCCGCGAACACGGCAAAGCGCATGTGGCCGCTGGTATCGATCCGAAAGTCAGACGCGATCACCAGTTCTCCATCCAGCACGTGGCTAATGGCCAGACTTTCGGGCACGAACCAGTCGTCCACCTTCCCTTCGATCGCCGCATCGTCGGTCAAGGATTCGACGCGGATCAGCGCGCTTGTGATCCGCACCCCCGGGGCCTGCCGCAGCCAGTCGTTCGGAAAGACCGCGAAGGACGCCGCATCATAGGGCCGGTCCGCGACGCCACTGCCAAAGACGGTAAAGGTCACGAACTCCGTATGGCTTTCCCATTTCAGCAGGTGCTTGCCGATCTGCCCCGAATAATGCGTTGCCCCCGGTTGCGGGTGAGCCGCACCAAAGCGGTCCAGAAGCGCGATCAGATGCG
>CAWUXN010000015.1:0-3180 GCA_963926415.1 uncultured Loktanella sp. | reverse complement strand
CAAAAAGGGCCACACCCGGACGGATGCGGCCCCTGTTCATTGCTGTTTGGATACCAATCAGGCGTCAACCACCGGCCCCACAGCCAGCACATCGCCCGTCGGCCCATCATTTGGCGATCCGCCCAGCGGCTCGTCCGAGATGGCAAGCGTGCCGCCCGACAGGGCCAGCGCTAGGTCCGGCGAGACGGGCATGGTGCCGGTCCGGCTTTCTGGCAAGACGCCTAACGAAACCGGCGGATTGTCACCCGCGATTAGCCACAATTCCAGCGACCGACCGGGGCGCGCGTCGCCCACAGCACGGTTGACGACCAGATTGCCTGCCGCCGCGTCATAGCTGGTCTGAACCACAAGGCTTTCATCGGCGGCCGCAATTTGCGCGACATAGGTGGTACCACTGATGGGGCCATCCTGCGGAGGCAGAACCGTGGTGACGAACCAGAGCACTGCCAGCGCAGCCACCAGACCGCCCGCAATCGCAGGGATCAAGCCAAGCCGCTGCAGCCAGGATTTACCGCGCACACTGGCAGAGTTGGCAGCGACCGCATCGTGGAACAGCACCTCTTTGATCCGTCGCAGAACATGCGCCGGCGGCGTCACGGGAGCAATATCGTCAGTCAGCGCAACCATGCGGTCCGCCTGAAACGCGTATTCCGCCCGCAGATCGGGATCGAAGCCCAGCACATTCTCGTAGGCGGCGACTTCGTTCTGGGACAGCAGACCCAGAACGTATTCTGCGGTCAGGGCGACTTCGTCTTCTTTTTCAATCTCATCCGTCATGGGACAGACACTCTCTCAACTTCAGCAGGCTGCGGCGCAGCCATGTGCGGACGGTGTTCAGCGGCACATCATAGTGATCCGCCAACTCCTGATATGTTTCCCCCTCCAGATAAGCGCGACGCACCGCGCCGGCCTTGTCTGGGTCGAGCTCGGCCATGCAATCCACGATCCGCCCCCGATCTGACGCTGCAATGGCAAGCGCTTCTGGTCCCGGCGCGGCGTCAGCCACATCTGCTGCCTCGTCCATACCTGCGTTCATCTTGGACCGGCGTGCCCGAACCCGATCAACGGAATGGTTCCGCGTCACGGTAATCAGCCACGTCATCGGGCTTAGACCATTGACACGGTAGCGATCCGCATTTCGCCAAATTTTGACGAAAGCCTCTTGGAGGGCGTCTTCGGCTTCGGCCCGATCACCCAACACACGCAGGCACACGCCAAATAGTTTCGCAGAGGTCGCGACATACAATCCTTCGAATGCTGCGCGGTCACCAATCGCTATTCTGGAAATCATGTCCTCGATGTCTGTCACGGTCGTCATGTGGAACTCGCACTTCCCTCAGTTACGCCTACTGTGGCGCATCTAGCGCAAAAGGCAACGATGGCCGGGCTTAACGGTCGATATGTGCGCAAAGGGTGTCGCACCCCTTCCCCTTGGCATTCACCGCAATATGTTGCATCCCGCTAGTGACACGTATTCAACGCGATCCGCGACAACAAAGGCAGTTTCTTATGGCCGACGGCATGACCGACATCAACGCAACGCCGACCGAGGACGTTTCAGTCCGCGATATGTTCGGCATCGACAGCGACATGAAGATCAAGGGCTTTGCTGACCGCACCGATCGCGTGCCCGAGATCGACAGCACCTATAAGTTCGATCCAGACACCACGCTCGCGATTCTGGCAGGCTTTGGATATAACCGCCGGGTCATGATCCAAGGTTATCACGGGACGGGAAAATCGACGCATATCGAACAGGTCGCAGCCCGCCTGAACTGGCCTGCCGTGCGCGTAAACCTTGATAGTCACATCAGCCGGATAGACCTGATCGGCAAGGATGCGATCAAGCTGCGCGACGGCGTGCAAGTCACCGAATTCCACGAAGGCATCCTGCCTTGGGCGCTGCGCAACCCCGTTGCCATCGTGTTCGACGAATATGACGCCGGCCGCGCCGACGTGATGTTCGTAATTCAGCGCGTACTGGAAGCCGACGGCAAGCTGACGTTGATGGATCAGAACGTCATCCTGACGCCGCACAAGTATTTTCGCCTGTTCGCGACGGCCAACACGGTCGGCCTTGGCGACACGACGGGCCTGTATCACGGCACGCAGCAGATCAACCAAGCGCAGATGGACCGCTGGTCGCTCGTAGCGACCCTGAACTATCTGTCCCACGACGCCGAGGCCGCGATCGTGCTGTCCAAGTCGCCGCATTACAACAACGACAAGGGCCGCAAGATCGTGTCCCAGATGGTGACCGTCGCCGACCTGACGCGCACGGCCTTCATGAACGGCGATCTGTCCACGGTCATGTCGCCGCGCACCGTGCTGGCCTGGGCTGAAAATGCACGTATTTTCAACGATGTAGGCTATGCCTTCCGCCTATCGTTCCTGAACAAATGCGACGAGCTTGAGCGTCAGACCGTTGCCGAATTCTATCAGCGCTGCTTTGATGAAGAGCTGCCCGAAAGTGCCGCAAGCCTGAGCCTGGGGTAGGGATGTAGAGTTTTCGCGAAAATTTTCTAGCGCGCGGGTGGGGATCTCTGTCGCAGGAATGACCGCCTGCGCCCCGCCTGGCCCGCAGAAAACGGCGCTCACCTATCAGGTCAGCGTGTTCGAAAGCCGCAAGATTGCACTGGTCGCCCCCAGCGCGCCCCTGGCGAGGATAGCGGATCTAGAGGATGCGGCACCCGCGGATACCGGCTGCCGCGCAACGGCGATTAAGCAGGCCTATGACGCAGCTAATCAAGATCGCAGCGTCATCGTTCCAGCATCCCTTTACCGTGGTTTCGGCGGTCAGCTGCCGGTCACGCTGGAATGCGCCTGACCCGCCATCCTCGCTGCGGCCATTACGGATCAAGCCTTTGCCCTATAGGGCCGTCAGGGCGAACGTTTTGCGCCTGTATCAAGTCACGGCACCCCTGAACGACCGGCACCCGCGCCCAGCGTTGCAATCAGCCACGTCGCCCCAGCGCGACCGTCACACATAGAAATCTATGAAGGGTTTCCACGTGCCATAACCCGCCTCTTGGAGCTTGGTTTCCAAAATGGACCAAAGGGTGTCCTCCTCCTCGCTGTATGACAGGCTTTGCACCGCATCAGAGACGAGCGAGACGATGTTGTTATCAACACTGTCGCGGCCTTTCGACCCAGGCGGTCCGCCAAACGGTGTTGGCGCGG
>CAWUXN010000014.1:0-7539 GCA_963926415.1 uncultured Loktanella sp. | reverse complement strand
CGGGCTAAGTGCAGGTCTTGCATCCACGCCTGGACAGAATTGGAGTGTGCCGATGGCCCGCGTTACCGTCGAAGACTGTGTCGACAAGGTCCCGAACCGGTTTGAGCTCGTTATGCTCGCCGCGCATCGCGCCCGTGAAATAGCTGCCGGGTCGCCTGTGACCGTCAGCCGTGACAACGACAAGAACCCCGTCGTATCCCTGCGTGAAATCGCAGAGGAAACGCAGCAAGCTGACGATCTGCGCGAGCGCATGATCGAGGCCAACCAGATCCAGATCGAAGTCGACGAACCAGAAGAGGATTCGATGGCTCTGCTGATGGGTGCCGAGGCCGACAAGCCTGTCGAGGACGACATGAGCGAAGAAAAGCTACTGCGCGCCCTGATGGAAGCGCAAGGACAGCGTTAAGGGCCGCCGCCGGCCAACAACAAAGAAGTGCCGGACCAGCATGAACACAGCAGATGACCTGATCGCGCTGGTCCGCACATACAACCCCCGCACGAACGAAGCGCTTTTGCGCGACGCCTTTGCCTTTGGTGAAGAGATGCACGAGGGGCAGTTTCGCCATTCAGGCGAGGCTTACTTTACCCACCCGATCGCCGTCACCCAGATTCTTTCCGACATGCAGATGGACGACGCCACGCTTGTGACGGCATTGCTGCACGACACGATCGAAGACACCCCCGCATCTTTTAAGGTGGTCAAAGACCGCTTTAGTCTCGAAATCGCCGAACTGGTAGATGGCGTCACTAAGCTGACCAATCTGCAGTTGACCAGCCGCGAATCGAAGGAAGCTGAGAACTTTCGCAAGCTGTTCATGGCGACCAGCAAGGATTTGCGGGTTACGCTGGTCAAACTGGCCGACCGTCTCCACAACATGCGTACCATCAAGTCGATGAAATCTGCAAAGCAGGCTCAGAAAGCGCACGAGACAATGGACATCTATGCGCCGCTGGCAGGCCGCATGGGTATGCAATGGATGCGCGAAGAGCTGGAGGATTTGGCCTTTCGCGTGCTGAATCCCGAAGCTCGCAACAGCATCATCCGCCGGTTCATCACCTTGCAGCGCGAGGCGGGTGACGTAGTCGCCCGTATCACCGCCGACATGCGGGTCGAGTTGGAAAAAGCGGGTATTCAGGCTGAGGTCATGGGTCGCGCCAAAAAGCCCTATTCGATCTGGCGCAAGATGCAGGAAAAGGAAATGGGCTTTTCGCGCCTGTCCGACATCTATGGTTTCCGCATTATTACCGCGACAGAAGCTGACTGCTACCGTGTGCTGGGTGCGATTCACCAACGGTGGCGCGCCGTGCCGGGGCGGTTCAAAGATTACATCAGCCAGCCAAAGACAAACGGCTACCGCTCTATCCACACAACCGTGTCGGGCCGAGACGGCAAGCGGGTTGAGGTGCAGGTCCGCACCCGTGAAATGCACGAAGTCGCCGAAACAGGCGTGGCCGCGCATTGGTCTTATCGAAATGGAGAGCGCGTCGAGAACCGCTTTGCCGTCGATCCAGTACACTGGATTTCCAAGCTGACTGAACGGCTGGACGAAGACAGCGATCACGATGACTTCCTCGAGGCGGTCAAACTTGAGATGTTTACTGATCAGGTGTTCTGCTTCACCCCTAAAGGTGACGTCATCAAGCTGCCTCGCGGTGCCACGCCTATCGACTTTGCTTTTTCGATCCATACGCGGATCGGCATGGCCTGCGTTGGGGCGAAGGTTGACGGCATTCGCGTGCCGTTGTGGACCCGTGTGAGGAATGGCCAAAGCGTCGAGATTATTACAGCTGAGGGGCAAAAGCCGCAGGCGACATGGGTCGACATCGCGACCACTGGCCGGGCCAAGACCGCCATTCGGCGCTCCCTGCGCGAGGCGGACCGCGAACGTTTTATCCGTCTTGGCCGCGAACTGGTGCGCGTTGCCTTTGAAAATGTCGGTAAGAAACTGACAGAAAAGGCGCTGCGCACAGCCGCCAAGGCGCTGGCGCTGGACGGTGTGGATGATATGCTAGCGAGCCTTGGCAGCGCTGACATCAGCGCCCGTGACATTGTAAGGGCGATCTATCCTGATCTGGCTGAGACGCGCGGCGACGAGGTTGACCCGCATCGCGCAGTCGTCGGTCTGGCCTCAGATGATTCGCATAGGCGCGCGCGGTGCTGCCAGCCGGTGCCGGGAGAACGGATTATCGGAATTACATATCGCGGGCAGGGTGTGGTCGTGCATGCGATTGACTGCGCGGCTCTTGCGGATTTCGAGGACCAGCCCGACCGATGGGTTGACCTGCGCTGGCAGGACGGACAGCACCGCGCGGTCAATACAGTTACCTTCGACATCTCGATCACCAATGACGCTGGTGTACTTGGCCGAATTTGCACATTGATCGGCGAACAGAAGGCCAATATCTCCGACTTGAAGTTTATCGATCGCAAACCTGACTACTACCGACTGCTTGTCGATATCGATCTGAGTGACGCCGAGCATCTGCACCGTGTCATGACGGCGGTCGAGGCGGACAGCAACGTCTCGGACATCAGCCGGCATCGCGACCCCGGCCAGTCCGGATCACATCACGCGGGCTAATGCCCGAGGAAGGACACGCGGTGTTCAAGCGCAGGGACAGGCGGCCAATATGGAAGGTCGTGACCTCTGCTGTCTATCCGCATGGCGGATGGGGCCGGGCCTTTTCCTACGTTAAGCACCGCGTGCGCCGCTTGCCGGACACGCCGGAAAAGATTGGGCGTGGGATTTGGGCGGGCGTGTTTACGACCTTTACCCCGTTTTATGGCCTACATTTTATCGTTGCCGCCCTTGTGGCGCGGTTGATGCGAGGCAATCTTCTGGCCGCATTGATGGCAACGTTTTTTGGTAACCCACTGACCTATGTGCCGATCGCTGCCGTGTCGCTTCAAACGGGACACTGGCTGTTGGGGAGTAAGCCGCATGGGCCGCCAATTTCGCTGGGTGAAAAGTTTGCCGATGCGGGGGCGGACCTGTGGCATAACGTCATTGCGGTCTTTACCCCGGAACGGATGGACTGGCAGGGGTTGTCGATCTTCTATTTCGATATTTTCTATCCCTACATGATCGGGGGCATTATGCCGGGGTTCATTACGGCGACAGCGGCCTATTACCTGTCGGTGCCGGTACTGCAGGCCTATCAAAAGCGACGGCGCAAAATCCTGCGCGCCAAGCTGGAGGCACTGGGCCAGAGTAAAGCCGCTGGTTGCAGGGGGCCTGCAGCACGCTAGATGCGACGCAAAGAAGGAGTGACCCGATGACCGAAAAGCTGCGACTAGGTGTAAACATCGATCATGTGGCTACATTGCGCAACGCGCGCGGTGGCGGCAATCCCGATCCTGTGCGCGCCGCGCTGATGGCGCAAGACGCAGGGGCCGACGGCATCACAGCGCACCTGCGCGAAGATCGCCGCCACATCCACGACGCTGACATGGCGGGACTGAAATCCGCGCTGCGCGTGCCGCTGAACTTTGAAATGGCTGCCACGGCGGAAATGCAGCGTCTTGCATTGGCCACCCAGCCCCACGCGGTCTGCCTTGTCCCGGAAAAGCGCGAAGAGCGCACGACCGAGGGCGGGCTGGAGGTTGCGCGTCAGGCCAATGTGCTGGGGGATTACATCGCCCCGCTGCGCGACGCTGGCTGCCGAGTTTCCTTGTTTATTGCTGCCGACCGAGACCAAGTTGAAGCCGCGCACCGCATTGGCGCGCCGGTGATCGAACTGCACGCCGGGGCCTACGCTGATGCCTGGGCCGATGGGCGATGGGATGACCGCGACCGCGAGCTTGCGCGCCTGACCGAGGCAGCTGCCTATGGTCACGCACTGGGCCTTGAAATTCACGTCGGCCACGGTTTGACTTATGATAGTGTCGGCCCCATCGCTGCCCTGCGCGAGGTGCGAGAGTTGAACATCGGACACTTCATCATCGGTGAGGCGATCTTTCGTGGCTTGCCCGACGCCGTCGGCGAAATGCGCCGCTGCATGGATGCGGCCCGGGCATGAAGCTGACCGGGGCAGAGCAGGCGGCGATGATAAAGGTCGCGGATCACGCGCTGGATTTGTATGCGCAGGGAAAGGATATCGTCTTTACCGCCGCCATCGTGAAAGACGGCAAGATCATCGTGCAGGCCCGCAACGAGGTGGGCGACACGAACGATGTATCCCGTCACGCCGAGGTGGTTGCGTTGCACGAGGCGGCAAAGAGCCTTGGTACCCGTGATCTGTCTGGCTGCACCTTGCTCGCGTCCTGTCAGCCCTGCGAGATGTGTCTGAGCGCAATGCGCTGGGCGCAGATCGACCGGGTCGTCTTTGGCGCGCAGCAAGCAAACTGTGACGATGCGTTCTTTCAGTTCCCGCAGCTGCGAATTTCCGATTTTCACCGCGCCTGCGGCGGTGCCTTTGACTGGCTCGGCGGCCAGCAAGAGGGCCGTATCGGCCATATCTACGCGCCGGGGGCGACGGAATGATCCTTGGGATTGGCACTGATCTGGCGAATATCGACAGGATCGCGGCCACGCTGGACCGTTTCGGCGACCGCTTTCGCAACCGTGTTTTCACCTCGACCGAACAGGCTAAGGCCGAGCGGCGCAAGGATACCCCCGGCACCTATGCCAAGCGTTGGGCCGCGAAAGAGGCCTGTTCAAAGGCGCTGGGCACTGGTTTGCGCATGGGCATCGCATGGAAGGATATGGCCGTCAGTAATCTGCACACGGGCCAGCCAGTGATGGAGGTGACGGGCTGGGCCAAAGACCGTCTGGACACGATGACCCCGCCGGGACACGAGGCGATCATTCATGTCACCCTGACCGATGACCACCCCTGGGCGCAGGCCTTTGTTCTGATCGAGGCGCGCCCGATTGCAGGGTGACGATTTTTCTCCGAAAAATCCCGCTGGGGCAGGCGTTTGGCGCTCTGCCTTGACAGGGGGGGTGCGTGCGATCATGTAGCCGAGCAAAGCTGTGAATGGGAAAGATGCAATGGCCGAAAAGACGGGTGTGATGGCCGGAGTGATCGAAACCGTCAAAACAGTGGTGTATGCGCTGTTGATTGCCGGCATGTTCCGCACAATTCTGTTCCAGCCCTTCTGGATTCCTTCGGGATCGATGAAGGAAACATTGCTGATCGGTGACTTCCTGTTCGTCAATAAGATGGCCTACGGCTATTCCTACGCCTCTTGCCCGTCGATCCTGATCCCCGCGCTGAATGTCGATGTGGGTGCCGATGATTTTTGCGGCATGTTCAAAGGCAAGACAGAACGGCTGTTCGGATCCGATCCAGAGCGGGGCGATGTTGTCGTGTTCCGCCATCCGGTAACGGGCCGCGATTTCATTAAGCGCCTGATCGGTCTGCCTGGCGATCAGATCCAAATGAAAGACGGCCTGTTGTATATTAATGGCGAGGCCGTCAAAATCGAAGAAAATGGAATCTTTGTTGAAACCTATGCGCCGCAGGGGCCGGAGCAGTCTATGCCCGCCTGTGCCAATGGTCCAGTCGGTCCGGGTGCAGATTGCAACAAGGAGATCAGCCGCGAGACGCTGCCGAATGGTGTCAGCTATGATATTCTTAACATCGGCAACCGCTCGCTGGACAATACCGGCATCTTCACTGTGCCTGCAGATAACTTCTTTTTCATGGGCGACAACCGCGACAATTCGACGGATAGCCGCGTGCCTCAATCGCTGAATGGTGTGGGCTTCGTCCCGCGCGAAGATATCGTCGGGCGTGCGGATCGCGTCATCTTTTCTTCTTCTGGCCGATCGATGCTGGCATTCTGGGCGTGGCGTAGTGATCGTTTCTTCAAGGGGATCGAGTGAAGCTGTCAGCGCAACTGACGGGCTTTGCTGCCCGCGTAGGTCACGACTTTGCCGACCCGGCTCTTTTGGTGCGTGCGGTGACGCACTCCAGCATGTCGAGCGTGCACCGCGATGATAATCAGCGGCTTGAGTTTTTGGGCGATCGGGTCTTGGGCCTCGTGATCGCCGAGGCCTTGCTGCAAGCTGATCCGGGCGCAGCAGAAGGACTGCTTGCACCGCGTTACAACGCGCTGGTGCGCCGCGAAACCTGCGCCGATGTCGCGAGAGAAATCGGCATTGGCGAAGTGCTGAAACTTGGTCGGTCCGAGATGCAATCTGGCGGCCGCCGCAAGGAAGCCTTGCTAGCAGATGCGATGGAAGCGGTTATAGCTGCCGTCTATTACGACGCGGGCTATGATGCCGCGCGCAAAGTGATCCTAAAGCATTGGCAGCCGCGTGTTGGCACCGTTGCCGCCGATGCCCGTGACGCCAAGACGGCGTTGCAGGAATGGGCGCAGGCACGCGGTGCACCGCCACCGGTTTATAGCGAAGTCGCACGGACGGGGCCGGATCATCAGCCGGTTTTCACAATTCGTGTTACACTGGAATCTGGCGAACACGCCGAAGCGACCGCCGGGGCCAAGCGGCAGGCGGAACAGGCAGCTGCGCAAGCGCTGCTCGAAAGGGTCGGACAATGACGGAAGAGACACGCGCAGGCTTTGTCGCCTTGATCGGAGAGCCGAACGCCGGCAAATCAACGCTGCTGAACCGCATGGTTGGCGCGAAGGTAAGCATCGTGACCCACAAGGTCCAGACCACGCGCGCTCGAATTAGGGGCGTTGCGCAGGACGGCGCATCACAGCTGGTGTTCGTCGACACACCTGGCCTGTTCGCACCTAAGCGTCGGTTGGACCGTGCGATGGTCGCCGCTGCATGGGGCGGGGCGGGTGACGCTGATGTCGTCGTGCTGTTGATCGAGGCCAATCGTGGGATCACCGCAGGCGTCAAAGGTATCCTTGAAGTGCTGGCAACCCGCGTCGGCAAGGCCAAGGTCGCGCTGGCGATCAACAAGATCGACCGGGTGAAGTCCGAGGCGCTTCTGCAGCTGTCGCAGCAGATGAACGAGGCCTACGCATTTGAAAAAACCTTTATGATCAGTGCAGAGCGTGGCCACGGCTGCGACGCGCTGAAGCATTGGTTGGCGGGTGCGGTGCCTGCCGGGCCTTGGCTGTATCCAGACGACGAAATCTCGGACTCTCCGCTGCGGAACATCGCGGCCGAGATGACGCGCGAAAAGCTGACACTGCGTCTGCATCAGGAGCTGCCCTATCAGTTGACGGTTGAGACCGAAAACTGGGAAGAGCGCCCCGATGGATCCGCCAAAATCGACCAGCTGATCTATGTCATCCGTGACGGTCACAAGGGGATCGTTTTGGGCAACAAGGGCGAGACGATTAAGGCCGTCGGCCAAGCGGCCCGCATCGAGATGGAAGAGCTGCTGGGCCGCAAGGTTCACCTTTTCCTGCAGGTCAAGGTCCGTGCCAACTGGCTGGAAGACAAAGAACGCTATGAAGAAATGGGGCTCAACTTTAAGGATGGCGATGCCTGAGCCGCGCCTGACGGCGGACATCTGGGTTAGCGCCTATCTCGCGCGGCTGCGGGTGATGGATATTCCGGCCTTTGTCGTCGCGCGGGGCGATGCCACTGCCGGTGCTGTGCTGGTCAAACT
>CAWUXN010000013.1:0-2871 GCA_963926415.1 uncultured Loktanella sp. | reverse complement strand
GATCAAAAGCCTAAAAATACTGCCTTTAGGCGATCCAAGGTGAGAAGCATATCACGCCCATTCACTGGTACCCTGCGGGTCTATTAACGCATCGGGGTTGCAGCACTTGGTAAATTTGTAGCGCCACAATCTGCATGAGAGCACGTACAATCAGGATGATAATCCTTAGCCGCGGCGGGTTGAGATTGGCTGATCAGTTTGTCGCGGCCAAGTGATTTGTAGTTGTTGATTGTCGCGGAGCGTCAATCAAGCTGCATGCTGTCGCCGTTTCCGTCTGTTTTCGGTGTCCAGGCTGATCCTGCGGTCTTTTGTGCGGCCTTCCTTCGATAGCTTTCGACATTCATCTCGAAGATGGTGGCGTGGTGGACCAGTCGGTCGACGGCGGCCAATGTCATAGCCGGGTCCGGGAAGATCGTATTCCACGCACCGAAGGGCTGGTTCGCGGTAATCAGCATGGACCGCCGTTCGTATCGGGCGCTGATCAGCTCGAACAGCACGCTGGTCTCGGCCTGATCCTTGGTCACGTAGGCGATGTCGTCGAGGATCAGCAGATCAAATTTGTCGAGTTTGGCAAGAGCGCTTTCCAGCGCGAGATCTCGGCGGGCCTGTTGAAGCTTTTGGACCAGATCGGTCGTGCGGGTGAAGAGCACGCGGTAGCCGTTCCGCAGGAGTGCCAGCCCAATGGCGGAGCTGAGATGGCTTTTGCCGACCCCCGGCGGCCCGAACAGCAGGATGTTGTCACCCTTTCCGACCCAGCTGTCACCAGCGGTGATGGCGTTTACATGCGCCTTGGACAGCATGGGAACGGCGGAGAAGTCGAAGGTGTCGAGTGTTTTGCCGGGAAGCAGGCGTGCCTGGGCAATATGGCGTTCGATGCGGCGGCGGTCGCGTTCTGCCAGTTCATGCTCCACGAGAGCACTGAGCAGACGGGCAGCGTGCCAGCCTTCTTTATCGGCCTGATCGGCAAAGCGCGGCCAGAGGGCCTTGATGGCAGGCAAGCGTAATTCATTCAGAGCAAGGGTGAGACGGACGGCGTCGATATCGCTCGATGTCATGCCGCCACCTGCGGTGTCATCGGCGCATTGCTGAGAAGCTGGTCGTAGGCCGACAGATCGGCAAGCCGAACCTCGACCCCTGGCAGGCTATCAGACGAGGGTGCGAAGAGGGCCCGCAAGGCTTCGATGTCGGGCAATCGTTTCTGACGAAGGTCCTCTTCGATCTGGACGGCCAGTTCGGCCTCGCAGCCACGATCATGGGCCAGTGCCAGAAGGTCGACCATCATGCGGCAGGCCACCCTTTGTGTTGTCCGTTCCAGCATGACCGCGAACACGTCCCGGAAGGCCTGCCGTGGAAACAGCTGGTCGCGGTAGACCAGCCCCATCAGTGCCATGGGCTTTTTACGCAGCGAATGGATGACATGATGATAACTCACCACATGCTGATGCGGGCCGTGGCGGGTTGCGCGTGCCCGCGGCAGCGTCACCAGGAAGGTCGCTCCAAGAAACAGATCAAGTCGATCATCATAGATCCGCGCCCGCAACTGATGACCGATCAGCCGGGATGGCACGGTGTAGAAGACTTTGCGCAGCAGGAAGCCGCCCGATGATGTGACGCGCACCGTGATCTCTTCATAGTCGGTGGTCCGCCGGGCGGGCAAAGACTTGAGGCTGGTGCGCTCAACGTCAATGCGCTTGGCATTGCGCGCATTGATCCGCCCCACGACCTCATCGATGAAGCGGCGATAGGCAGTCAGGTCCGGGAAGCCGCGCGACCCACGCATAATCAGCGCGTCGGCAATCGCCCGCTTCAGATGGCCGTGAGGGCCCTCGATCGCGCCGTTCTCATGGGCCACACCTTTGGTGTTGCGCGATGGCGTCATGCCGTAATGGTTACACAGCGCATCCATACGGTCGGTCAGATCTTCCTGTGCGGATCGCTCCAAGTTCTTGAATGCAGCCGAGAGGCTGTCAGTCCGGTGTTCCGCAGGCGCTCCCCCAAGAGACCAGAGGGCGTTCTGCAAGCCTTCGGCCAGCGCCACATAGCTCTCTCCGCCCAGCACGACATGGGCGTGCTCAAAGCCTGAATAGGCCAGCCGGAAGTGATATAGCCGATGCTCCAATGGCTGACCGGCCACGCTCACGCCATGCTTGTTCATGTCGGTGAAGTCCGACAGGCCCATCTTGCCTGGCACATGGATCTGTCGAAAGATCACTTCTTGTTCGGGACCATGCTCCGCGCGCCATGTCCGTATCCGTCGTTCCAGCGTGCGCCGGATACCGGCGCTCAGATCAGGGTATCGGCGCAGAAGCTCCTCGAAGATCGCAACCGGCCGCAGACCAGGGGAAGACTTCAGCAGAGGCAACACCTCGGTGTCGAAAATATCTGACAGCGGGTCCGGACGACGTCTGCCCCGCGGAGCCTTCTTTTGGGATGGCAGGATCGGATCAGCCTGCAATCGATAGCCGGTCGCCTGGCTGAGACCGGCCTTGGCAGCGGCCACGGGAACGGGTTGGGAATGTCTAAGCGTCATGAAGAGCCTCATCTGTTGATCAGTGACATGGCGGCCCGGCATGAACGATCTCCTAAACACAGAAACATCGTCTTCTACCTGAACCGGTCACGACCGTCAGACCTACCCATTACGGGCAAAACGCGGGTTTGGGGCCCCTCCGGTCAGGCTACGCCCTCCCTACGTGCCCCCAAACCCGCGTTCTCATCCTGATTGACGCTGGATTCTCACCTTGATTGTCGCGCTGCAGGCTTCGGTGAAACGGCTCTGTCGCATTTGTTTGCTCCTTCGAAAGGTTGAGTAAACTTTACATTAAAGTGAGGGAAATTTCGGGGCGCAGGTCAACCGCTCCATCGCTCTTG
>CAWUXN010000012.1:0-3315 GCA_963926415.1 uncultured Loktanella sp. | reverse complement strand
CCCGGCAACAAAAGAGATGTGAATTTTTAATGACGCGCACCCCGGTCTGGTCTGCCATCGCAACTGCGCTGCGCGACGACATCGCCCAAGGTCGTTACACCGTGGGTGACCGGCTCCCGACAGAAGCCACGTTAGCGGCCCGCTTTGGCGTGAACCGACACACCGTCCGGCACGCCATGAAGCACCTAGCAGACGAAGGCCACGTCCATGCGCGGCGCGGCGCGGGCGTATTCGTCACCGCGGAGGCTGCGGATTATCCCATCGGCGGGCGCGTCAGTTTTCACCGCAATCTGTCCGCCGCGGGGCGGATGCCAGGTCGAGCTATCCTGACGTTAGACCGCCGCCACCCCAGCCCGATGGAGGCGCGTATCCTTGGCCTCAATGACGCAGCCTCTGTCATTCTGGCGACAGGTGTTTCGTCGGCGGATGGCACGCCCATCGCGCTGTTCACCTCGTGCTTTCCGGGCTGGCTGCCAGAGCATTTTGATTTGGATTTGCAAACAACAGGCAGCGTGACGCGCGCTTTAGAGCTGTCTGGCATAAAAGACTGGTCCCGGACATCGACCCGCATCTCGGCCCGCAATGCGACCGCGGTGCAGGCCGGACAACTGCAGTTGAAGGAAGGCGCGGCGCTGATCCTGTCCGAAGCGGTCAATACCACCGCCGACGGACTAGCGGTGGAATATGGTCAGACGTGGTTTGCGGGCGACCGGGTGACATTACACATGCAGGCAAGCGACGGCGCTGTGTCACACGGCTGATACATGCTTGCGCGACACCGCGTCCAAACACCAGTGGAGCCTGCATATGACACCTCATCTGACCCTGAAAGGTGCTCGCGTCCTGCGCAACGGCCGATTGCATGACACCGTTTTGTCGCTGGCCGACGGAACGATCACCGATGTGGTTGGTGTCACCGCCGACCTGAGCGGTTATGACCTGTTACCGGGGATCGTCGATCTGCACGGTGACGCGTTCGAGCGTCATATTGCCCCGCGCCCCGCGGCGCCCTTTCCACTGATCGACGGGCTGCGCGGCACCGACCGGGACATGGCCGCGCACGGCGTGACGACGGCTTTCCTCGCGCAAAGCTGGTCGTGGGAAGGCGGCCTGCGCGGGGCCGATTATGCCGAAACTGTCATGGCCGGACTTGCCCTCTACAGGTCCGAAGCACTGTGCGACCTGCGCCTGCAAATCCGGTATGAAACCTTCGCGCTCGACACTGGAGGCCGTCTGCTGGAGGCGCTGCGGCGGCACGATGTGGGCTATGTCATCTTCAATAATCACATGGATGAACCCGCCTTTCTGGCGCAACACAACCCTGCGGCGCTGGCCTCTTGGGCGCTTCGCGCAGGCTACAGCACGCCAGATTTCTTGGCCTTGACCGAAGGCCTTGCCGCACGCAGCGATGCGGTGCCAGCCTCTATCGCGCAGCTTGCCCAAGAGTTCAAAAACATGAAAGTGCGTTGCGGGTCGCATGACGACACCGATGCAGCGACCCGCCAGCATTTCGATATCCTCGGTGCCGATGTCTGCGAATTCCCCACGACCGCGGCCGCAGCGCAGGCGGCCCGCGATTTGGGCAATCCGGTGCTGATGGGGGCACCCAACGTGGCACGGGGCGGCAGCCAGTCGGGCAATATCGCCGCCATCGACCTTATCCGCAAAGGGCTCTGCGACGCACTTGTCTCAGACTATCACTACCCTGCCCTGTCGTCGGCTGCCTTTCGGCTTGTGGATGAGGGCGTCATGGACTTGGCTGCGGCTTGGGGCATGATCTCTTCTGCGCCGGCGCAGATCATGGGGCTGACGGATCGCGGCACGCTGAATGTCGGACAGCGGGCCGACGTCGTGATAGTGAACCGCACCAGCCGCCGGATCGAAGGCACCATCGCCGCCGGACGCATTGCGCATCTCTCAGGAGGCGTCGCGGCCCAGCTGATCGGCAGCGCCTCAGCCGTGGCGCTGGACGAACGCCGCAGCGCTTAAGTTGCGGAAATCATCCAGCGCAGCGCGCAGACGCTCGTGTGACCAGTCCCACCACGCAAGCGCCAACAGATCGGCCACGAGCCCCGGATCGTGCCGATCCCGCAGTTTAACCGCAGGCGTGCCGGCAACGATCGTATAGGGGGCAACGTTCCGCGTGACGATGGCACCAGACGCGACGATGGCTCCTGTGCCGATTGTGACCTCTGGCTTGATCATCGCGGCATGTCCGATCCATGTATCGTGGCCGATGATCGCGGTGCGTGACCTGCGGTTGGCAAAGAAGGCCGCATCGTTGCCCGCATCGTCCCAGTAATCACCCGCGCGATACAGAAAATGATGCATCGACGCTGTATGCATAGGGTGATCCGTCGCCCCGATCCGCACAAAGGCCGCAATATTGGCGAATTTGCTAATCTGCGCATTGGCGATGTCGGCCAAGCGGTCGCAATAGCTGTAGTCGTCCAGATGGCTGTTCTGGATGCGACTGCCACGCCCGACCTCGGTGAAACGACCGAAGGTGACCTCTGTCAGCTCGCAGTCGGGGTGGATCAAGGGATTTTCGCTTAGCCGCGTCATCATTCGCCCTTGATCAGCTTGCGCCGCAACCAGCCGGATACGGTATCCATCACCATGACCATCAGCACGATCAGGATGATGTAATAGGTCACTTCCTCCCAATCCTTTTGGGTCTGCATCGCCTGCGTCAGCAGCAGGCCGATGCCGCCACCCGTGATCGCGCCGATGATCGTGGCCGACCGGGTGTTGGATTCGAGGAAATAGAGTGCCTGTGAAAGAAGCACTGGCGTCACTTGCGGTATCACACCAAAGCGGTAGCGTTGCGCCGTGCTGGCCCCGGTCGAGGCGATCCCTTCGATCTGCTTATCATCGACATTTTCCAAGGCTTCAGAGAAGATCTTTCCAAAACTGCCCGTGTCAGTCACGAGGATCGCCAACGCCCCGGTCAGCGGGCCCGGGCCAAAGGCGCGAGACAGCATAATCGTCCAGATCAACGCGTCGACCCCCCGGACGAAATCGAAGACGCGGCGAAAGCCAAAGCGCACGACGCGCAGAGGCGTAAAGTTTCGCGCCGCCAGAAACGCAAGCGGCAGAGCGATGATCGCTGCCCCAAATGTTCCGAGGAAGGCCATCAGGATCGTCTCTCCGATCGCCCAGACGACGTCCGAATGACGCCACATCCGGTTAGACCAAAAATCCTGCCACATGCCCGCAGCGTTGCTGCGGGTCGCGTCCAGTTGCGGCCCGAAAGCCAGGGCCAAAGGACTGTGACCATTATAGGGGCTGTCGAGCGTGAAAAAGAACAGCTCC
>CAWUXN010000011.1:0-13368 GCA_963926415.1 uncultured Loktanella sp. | reverse complement strand
GGCTGAGGCCGCGTCGTGTTTGTCACGTCCGAAAACGTGGCCCGGCCCTATCCTGAGAAGACCGTCTATAACTCTGCCAAATCCGCCTTACTGAGCCACGCGAAAAGCATCGCGATGGCACACTCGGACAAGGGTTTGCTTGTGAAGTGCATCGCACCTGCATTCATCGAGACGCCAATGACCGAGGGCATGATGAAAAAGCGCAAAAAGGAAAAAGACTGCAAATTTAACGAAGCTGTCGAAAGCTTTCTGGAAGAAGAGCGCCCTTATCTGGCGCTGAAGCGGCGCGGCAAGGTCGAGGAAGTCGCCCCCCTGATCGTATTCATCTGCAGCGAACTGTCGTGCTTCGTCACCGGTGCCAACTGGCGCATCGATGGCGGCGCTGTCGGGTCGATCAACGTCTGATCGAGCGCGCCGCGTTGAAACAGCACATGCGGGACACTCCGGTAGATGGATCGCCTGCAGAAATGCAGGCCGCCTTTTTGGCGCTGGTGCAGTCGGGTTCACCCCCTGAACTGCCGCCGCTTCAGGATGTCGGCGGCTGCCCCGGACCGTGGTTCGGGCAAGGCGTGAAGCCGATCATATGGTTGCACGGCGGCGGCTATGTCTTTGGTGGATCGGGCAGCCACACCGCCGCAGCGCAGGTTTTGGCAGAATGGACATGCCGCTCCGTGTTTGTGCCGGATTATCCGCTGGCCCCGGAACATCAATGGCCCGCGCGGTTGAACACCGCTCTTACCGTTATCGACGCTCTTAGCCCCTGTGACCTGGTCGGCGACAGGACGGGCGGGAATCTGGCGCTGAATGTCGCGCCGCAACGCAGGGCCTGATCGGCAGGCTCGCCGTTCTACCGCCGAACACCGACCGCAGCGGGCAAAGCACGAAACGGACCCACAATACGCCCCATGATCTGATGAACGACGACGTGCAGGACCGCAAACTTAGCGAATATGGCGCTTGTCCATCGGCCCAACAACGATCCTGCCGCCTCACCCTTGCTGACAGACTTAAGCCGCCTGCCGCCGCTGTTCATCACGGCCACCACAACAGAGGTTTTGCTGGACAATTCGCTGCTGCTGACCCTGCAGGCCACACGGCAGGGCGTCACCGTGAAGTCAGAGATTTTGCCGAACCTGTTCCACATGTGGCACATGTGGCCAGATGCCACACCACAAGCAGCCAGAACGCTGGGGTCCGCCGCATCCCTCTTGGGTCGACGCTGCGACAGCAGCATAGCCCTGAGCAGCCCCGCCGAGACAACCAAAACCTGAACGAATTCATCCGAAAGGGCTGGCTGTTCGCCGCAACCTCCGCGATAACATCGCCATGTCATTGTTTCTTATTGTTGCCCTGCCCTTTCTTGGTGCACTGCTGCCCGGCCTGATGATCAGGGCCGGACGTCAGGCGTGCTTTATCGCAACCTTCACGGTAAGTGCGTTGGCCTTTGTCGGCCTGATGACCCACCTGCCTGCTGTCTGGAGGGGTGAGGTCGCCACCGCTCGCCTGAAATGGCTGCCGGATCTGGGTCTGAACATGAACCTGTTCCTCGATCCGCTGGGTTTCATGTTCGCGGCGCTGATCCTAGGGATCGGCCTGCTGATCATCATCTACGCCCGCTGGTATCTGTCGCGCGACGACAACATGGGCGAATTTTTCAGCTACTTACTGCTGTTCCAAGGCGCGATGGTTGGCATCGTCCTATCCGACAACATCCTAATGTTGCTTGTTTTCTGGGAGCTGACGTCGCTGTCGTCCTTCCTTTTGATTGGCTTCTGGAAGCATCTGCCCGAAGGCCGCCAAGGCGCTCGGATGGCCCTGACCGTCACCGGCATGGGCGGCCTTGCGATGATCGGTGGCATGCTGATCCTCGGCCAGATTGTCGGTAGCTATGACCTGACTGTCATTCTGGAAAAACGCGATCTGATCCAAGCCTCGCCGCTGTATCTGCCGGCTTTGCTGCTGATCCTGACGGGCTGTTTCACCAAGTCCGCGCAGTTCCCGTTCCACTTCTGGCTGCCTCACGCGATGAGCGCGCCAACCCCGGTGTCGGCTTATCTGCACTCTGCAACCATGGTTAAGGCTGGTCTGTTCCTAATGGCCCGCATGTGGCCAGTGCTGTCGGGTACCGATGTCTGGGTCACGCTGGTCTGTTCTGTCGGCCTGATCACCATGGTGCTGGGCGCTTTCATTGCCTTTTTCAAAAACGACCTCAAAGCTTTGCTGGCGTTCTCCACCGTCTCTCACTTGGGCCTGATTTGCTTCTTGCTGGGCACTGGTACGACCTTTGGCGCGATGGCGGCCGTGTTCCACATTCTGAACCACGCTAGCTTTAAGGCGGCGCTGTTTATGGTGGCGGGCATCGTCGACCACGGCGTGCATACCCGCGACATGCGCAAACTGGGCGGGCTGCGGCACGTCATGCCGCTGACCTTTATGCTCGCCACGCTGGCTGGTCTGTCGATGGCCGGCATTCCGCTGCTGAACGGCTTCATCTCTAAGGAAATGATGCTGGAAGAGGCAGTTCACACCACCTTGTTCGGCAGCCCGCTGCTGGTCGCTATTGTGGCGACGATTGGTGCGCTGTTCTCGGCAGCCTATTCGTTCCGCTTCATCTCTCATACCTTTTTGGGCGCAGAGCGGGATGACTACCCCGCCCATCCCCATGATCCCAAAGCGGGCCTGTGGTTCTCCCCTGCCCTGCTGATGATCCCTGTGATCGTCCTTGGCGTCGCACCGTTTCTTGCCGAACCCTTTGTCCGCTTAGTGACCGAGGCCGTTGTCGGCGGCGTTGCCGAGCTGCCAGAGGAACATCTGGCGCTGTGGCACGGGTTCAAGCCCGCGCTGTTCATGTCGATGATCGCTGTCGTTGGAGGCCTCGCCTGGCTCGCCCTTTTCAGCCCACTGTCGCGCCTGTGGAACGCCGCACCCCGGCCAGAGGCGAAGGACATCTTTGACGCGCTAATCAAGGCGCTGGCCAGTGGCGCTGGCCGTTTCAGCCGCGCCCTGCATGACGGCAGTTTTACCCGCTATGCCGCAATCATGGTGTTGACGATTATCGCCCTTGGCGCGCACGCTTGGTTCACTGGGACCGCTGGCGGTGCCACCCGCGACATGCTGACAATGACGCCCATCGCGGTGATGCTGTGGGGCATGTTAATTGCCGCGACCTGCTTTCTTGTGTTTTACCAACGCAACCGTCTGGCCGTGCTGATCCTGATGGGGATCATAGGCTTGATCGTCTCGGTGAGCTTTAACTACTTCTCTGCCCCCGATCTTGCCCTGACCCAAATCTCGGTCGAGGTGGTGACGATCATCCTGCTGCTGCTAGCGCTGAACTTTCTGCCGAACCGCAGCCCGGTGGAATCCAGCGCCGGGCGGCGCACCCGCGACGCGGTCATCGCGATCATTGGCGGTGTTGCCGTGGCCGGGCTTGCCTGGACGATCCTGATGTCCGGCTTCCCGCAGGCGTCGATCTCCGAATACCACCTTGCGAATTCCTACAAGGGCGGCGGCGGCGACAACGTCGTGAACGTCATCCTCGTGGACTTCCGGGGCTTTGATACATTTGGCGAAATCATCGTTCTCGGCATCGCGGCGCTGGTCATTTACGCCCTGACAGAGGCGCTGCTGAACGGGCCCGTCCGTGCCAAGCTACTAAACCGCAAATTTGAAGAAGTCCGCGCCGGTGATAAGCACCCGCTGATGATGGTCGTGCTGACCCGCGTAATGATGCCGGTCGTGCTGATGGTCGGCGTCTACATCTTCCTGCGCGGTCATAACGAGCCGGGCGGCGGATTCGTCGCCGGTCTTGTCGTGGCAATTGCTGTGGTCATGCAATACATGGCCTCTGGCTTTGCCTGGGCGGAAAAGCGGCAGCGGTATCCCTATCACGGGATCATCGGCGCGGGCGTGCTTTGCGCGGGCCTAACCGGCATCGGAGCCTGGTTCGCCGGAGAGCCGTTCCTGACGTCTGCATTCGGCTACTTCCGCATCCCGCCGATGCAAGAATTCGAACTGGCGACAGCCATGGGCTTTGACCTCGGCGTATTCCTGTCCGTCGTCGGCGCGGTTCTGCTGCTGCTAGAAAGCTTCTTCCGCCTTGGCCGCCGCGCCGGGACCGAAGACAGCGAATTCGCAATCGATATCGACCCGTCCCGCACCGATACGGCCAAGGAGGGCTGATTATGGAACTGCTGATCGCCTCCGCCATTGGCGTGCTGACTGCCGCCGGTATCTACATGGTGCTGCGCCAGCGCACCTTTTCCGTCATTATCGGCACGTCCCTGCTAAGCTATGCCGTGAACGTATTTTTGTTCGCGTCTGGCCGGCTGACAGTGAACGCGCCGCCAGTGCTGCGAGACGGCGTGAGCGTTTATGCTGACCCGCTGCCGCAAGCGCTGGTACTGACTGCCATCGTGATTTCTTTGGGCATGACCGCCGTTGTCGTCATCATGGCACTGGGATCGTACCTCAGCGCTGGTGACGATCTGGTCGATGTGCCGGACCCACACGCGGATATTCCCCAAGCACCGCAGACTCTGCGCGGGGAGGCCGCCGAATGAACCATTGGATAGTTGCCCCCGTCGTCCTGCCCGCCATGCTGGCCGCCATTCTGGTGCTGGTCTCACGCTTCCACATCTCATTGCAGCGCACCCTATCGGTCGCGGGCACTGTCGTTCTGCTGGGCATTGTTGCCGGGTTGTTCTGGCAAGCATCTGACGGGACAATCAATGTCTATCAGCTGGGCCATTGGCAGGCACCATTTGGTATTGTGCTGGTGGCGGACCGCCTGTCCACGCTGATGGCGCTGATCACCGCCGTCCTTGCGCCGCTGGTGCTGCTTTATTCCATCGGAACGGGCTGGGACACGCGCGGGCGGCATTTTCACCCGCT
Organism: uncultured Loktanella sp.; assembly: GCA_963926415.1. Classification (GTDB taxonomy): domain Bacteria; phylum Pseudomonadota; class Alphaproteobacteria; order Rhodobacterales; family Rhodobacteraceae; genus Loktanella. Next base: position 8,475 of record CAWUXN010000011.1, on the reverse strand, counting down.
TTATCAGTTTCAGCTGATGGGAATCATGGGGGCGTTCCTGACCGGAGACGTTTTCAACCTGTTCGTCTTCTTCGAGGTGCTTCTGATCGCATCCTACGGCCTGATGGTGCACGCTGGCGGGGCCAACCGGCTGCGCGCAGGCACGCAATATGTGCTGTATAACCTGCTTGGCTCGACCCTGTTCCTGTTCGCCCTTGGCACGATCTATGCCCAGACCGGCACGCTGAATATGGCCGATCTGGCCGGACGCGTCGCGTCGCTGGATGCAGGCGACAGCGCAGGTATCCGCGTCGCCGCCGTGCTGCTGCTGCTGGTCTTCGCAGTCAAGGCGGCTGTCCTGCCCCTACACTTCTGGCTGCCCGCCAGCTATGCAGAGGCCCCCGCCCCCGTCGCCGCCCTGTTCGCGATCATGACCAAGGTCGGGGCTTACGGCATCATCCGCATCTATACGCTGGTCTTTCCGCCCGATCTGGCTCTGACGCAGGGGCTGTTCGACACATGGTTGATGCCCGCCGCGTTACTGACGTTGGCACTGGGTATGATCGGCGTGCTCGGCTCTCGCCGCATCGACAAGCTGGTCGCTTTTGCGGTCATCGGATCAATGGGCATGCTGCTGAGCGCCGTTGCTGTGTTTACGCCGGCTGGCATCGTGGCGGCCCTTTACTATGCCATCCACTCTACCTTTGCGACGGCAGCGCTGTTTCTGCTGGTCGACGTGCTGCGCGACCGGCGCGGGGTTGTCGGCGCGTGGCTGAACGACACGGTCCCTGTCGCGGGCGGGCCGTTGGTTGCTGGCATGTTCTTTATGGCGGCAATTGCCATGACAGGCTTGCCGCCGCTGTCAGGTTTCGTCGGCAAGCTTCTTATTCTTGACGCCGCCCGCGCCTCTGCGCTGGTCTGGTGGGTCTGGGGAACCGTGCTGATTGGCTCGCTCGTTGCGGTTGTTGGCTTTAGCCGCGCTGGCAGCCAGATCTTCTGGCGCTCGCACCAGATTGCCTTGGCGCAGGCAGATAATGCTGAATACGAGGAGGCGGAGGCAAACATCGCCGATCCATCCCCGCCGCAGCCAGCCTTACCCATGGTCGCAATTGGTGGCCTATTGGCACTGTTGGTGGCTCTGACGATCTTTGCCGGTCCGGTGACGCGCAACCTATCCGCCACCGCGGCACAGCTTTTCGAGCCAGAGCCTTATATTACGGCTGTGATGTCGATGCCGGGTAAGGTCATCAAGGATGATTACCATGTCGATGATCATACGGACGATGCAGCCCTTGAAACCGACGAAGGGGGTCACTGATATGCCGCTGCGCCTGACCCGTCGCCTTCTGCCCCACCCGCTACTGACTGTGACGCTTGTCGTCGTGTGGTGTCTGCTGAACAACAGCGCCACCCTTGGCACGTTCGTTTTCGGGACGATTCTGGGTATCGTTATTCCTATCATAACGGCCGCCTACTGGCCCGACCGTCCACCGGTCGCCCGTCCGTTTGCAATGTTCGCCTATTGTCTGATCGTGATCTTCGACATTATCAAATCCAACGCGCACGTCGCTTGGCAAATCCTGTTCAAACCTGACAGCGCCCTGCAGCCTGCTTGGATCGTCATCCCACTGGACCTGAAAAAGCCAGAGGCGATTACGGTTTTGGCCGGAACCATCACGCTAACCCCCGGCACAATGTCCGCCGACCTGAGTGCCGACGGCACCGCCCTGCTGGTGCACGCGCTGCACGCACCGGACCCTGACGCGGTACGCGACGAGATCAAGTCCCGCTACGAACGGCGCCTGAAGGAGATTTTCCCATGATCACAACCGCGCTTTACATCGCCGTCGGGACTGTGGGCCTCGCGCAGGTTCTGGCAATGGTGCGCCTGCTGCGCGGCCCCCATGTCGGAGACCGCATTCTTGCGCTGGACACAATGGTCATCAACGCCATCGCCCTAATCATCCTTGCGGGGATGACCTCGGGCACACAGTTATATTTCGAAAGTGCTATGATCATCGCCATGCTGGGCTTCGTGTCGACCGTGGCGTTGTGCCGCTTTGTGCTACGGGGGGATATTACAGAATGACGACTCTGCCATTCATTACCGAACTTGTGGTGTCCGTGCTGCTGCTGATCGGCGCATCCTTCACGCTTGCCGGCTCTTTGGGTCTGCTAAAGCTGTCAGGTGCCATGTCCCGTATTCATGCCCCGACGCTGGCGGCCACGCTGGGGGTCGGATCATTGTTGCTGGCATCCATAGTCTACAGCTTTGCGACGGGCATGCCGTCCCTGCACGAGATGCTGGTCATGGCGTTCCTATTCGTCACCGCCCCAATCACCGCCAATTTCATCGCCAAGGTGCACCTGCACCGCTCCCGCGATGTCGCCGATCTGCATCAGCCGCCCACAGACAAGATCTGGGCGACGCACTCGGATACCTGAAACAGGGCCGTTCAGGCCTGGGCGGGCTGTGCTGCGCTTTCGTCTGACAGACCCGCGCGCAGCATCTTGGCAATGATACCTTCGACCATCTGGGAAATCTGCCCCTTCATCACGGCCAGCACCAACAGGGCTTCAACGGTTCCGCCCACGGCGTCAGAGGTCAGTACGGCAAAGCCGGTAATTGTCGGCCCCATGACGCCGATGCGGAGCAACATGCCGTCTTCTCCGATCTGCGGCGCCTCGATCTGACCGCCACGGGGGATCGCCTTTTCCAGCTTTGGCACGCCTGCCAGCAGCCGCTCTGCCGCAACTTAGACCGGTAGGGAATGTGCGACGCTGAAGGGAGCATGGGGTAGAACTCATGAATATCACAGCCACGAGCCTAGCGGCGGCCGGGGATGTGTTGATCACTTCCGCGACGTCGCAGTGACGCTTGGTAGCCGGCTGGCATACCGAAGTGACATCCAAAAGGCCGGTGAACTGGCTAATTCGGCTCTGCATTGCCTGATACGTAATAATGCGTCGCCTCTGAATTTTTTATTATTTACGCATGTAAATTTCAAACCGCCATCTTGCCTGCATTTTTGACGTGGTGTCTAACTTACCCTCGAAAGAACAAGGAGCCGCGCAAGATGCCGAAGCCAAAAATTCACACGATGGAAGGGTTGGCCGAGGCGATTGGCGTCTCTCGCCCCACGTTGTCGCGCTACTTCCAAGACCCCAATAAGGTCAGCCGGTCGTCAGTTACACGCATCGTCAGCGGGTTGGAAAAGGTTGAATATACACCGAATTTCTTTGCGACCCGGATGAACCGCAAAACGACGGGAATGATCGGCGTGATCATTCCTTACCTGAACGACCTTTTCTTCACCCTGCTCTTAGAGGCGATCGAAACCGCCGCCCTGCGGGCCGGCTATACCGTCATCACGCAATGCTCGCATTCGGATCCCGCCATCGAAAAGCGCGCGGCAGAGACGTTTCTATCCATGAACGTCGACGGCGCGATTGTCGCGCCCCTGGGCAATGAAAGCGACATGGATGTCTATGCCCGCCTGAACGCGCGCCTGCCGTTCGTCCTGATGGATTCGCGGCCCAAGCCGTTGCTGGACGTTGATTTTATCGGCTCTGACCACCGCCAAAGCACTGGTGCAATTACAGAATACCTGTGCCGCGTCGGTCCGCCGCCAGTCTTTTTGGCGATGCCGCGCGTCAACTTCAACGCATTGGAACGCGAGGCGGCTTATATAGAAAAGATGCGTGAATTGGGGCACGAGCCACAGGTGGTGGGGGCACGCCTGTACCACGAGCACGGCCACTTCGAAGCGCATGGCCTCGCGGTGCTAGACGACATGTTTGCGCATGGTCAGCTGATCGAGTCCTCGATCCTGTGCGCCAACGACCGCGTCGCCATTGGTGCGTTGCGGGCCGCGTCCCAGCATGGGCTCGAGCCAGGGGCGCAGCGCCGGGGCGGATTGCGAATCGCCGGGCATGATGACTACCCCCTTTGCCCCTACACCACCCCGTCTCTGACCACCGTAGCGCAGAACGTGACAGCTATTGGGCAGGCCGCTGTGGACCGGCTGCTAGAAAAGTTACGCGCCGAAAATATCTCGGAAAATCAGGTTATTCGCCTCATGGACGGCACCCTCAAAATCCGTGAATCCGCTTAAACACGGCGCATATTGCTGCGCTGCAGCGTGTAATTTTGAAATTTTATATTGACGCAACGTCGTTTTTTTCTATAAGTTTGACGCATGTAAAAATCCGTGGGAGGACCTTTTCATGACTTTAAAGCGCAACCTGATGTCGACAGCAGTCGGCTTCGGCCTGGCCGCTGGCTTGGCCTCTGCCGCAATGGCAGAAGAAATCACCATCGCGACCGTGAACAACGGCGACATGGTCCGGATGCAAAAACTATCCCCTCAGTGGGAAGAAGCGACCGGCAACACCATCAACTGGGTTGTTCTGGAAGAAAACGTGCTGCGTCAGAACGTGACGACCGACATCTCGACCGGCGGTGGCCAGTACGACGTGATGACGATCGGCACTTACGAGGCACCGATCTGGGGCAACAACGATTGGCTGGTGTCCCTGAACGAAGGCATGGCTGACGACTGGAATGTCGATGACCTGCTGCCCGCCATCCGCGGCGGCCTGACCGTTGACGGCACGCTGTATGCCGCACCGTTCTATGGCGAGTCGTCCATGGTCATGTATCGCACCGATCTGATGGAAAAGGCCGGGCTGGAAATGCCTGAAGCGCCAACATGGACCCAAATCCGTGAAGCTGCCGCTGCCATGACCGACCGCGACGCCGACATAAACGGCATCTGCGCACGCGGTAAGGCCGGCTGGGGCGAGAACATGGCCTTCCTGACCGCCATGTCCAACTCCTTTGGCGCACGCTGGTTCGACATGGACTGGAAAGCCCAGTTCGACAGCCCCGAGTGGAAGAACACGATCGACTTCTATCTTGGCATGATGAACGAATCCGGTCCCGCCGGCGCAGCAAACAACGGTTTCAACGAAAACCTGACGCTGTTCCAACAGGGCAAGTGCGGCATGTGGATCGACGCCACCGTGGCAGCATCCTTTGTGACCGGCGCTGATAGCACAGTGGCCGACAAGGTTGGTTTCGCACTGGCACCGGACAACGGTCTGGGCAAGCGCGGCAACTGGCTCTGGGCTTGGTCGCTAGCAATCCCGGCATCTTCTGAAAAGCAGGACGTTGCCAAGGACTTCATCAGCTGGGCTACCGGTCAGTCCTACACCGCGCTGGTCGCCGGTGAAGAAGGTTGGGCCAACGTTCCCCCGGGCACGCGCACCTCGCTGTACGAAAATGCTGAGTATCTGGCCGCTGCGCCCTTCGCGCAGATGACGCTGGACAGCATCAATGCTGCCGATCCGCAGGACCCGTCCGTGCAAGAAGTGCCCTACACCGGCATTCAGTTCGTCGCGATCCCAGAATTTGCGGGCATCGCCACCCAGACGGGTCAGCAGTTCTCTGACGCGCTTGCTGGCAACCAAACTGCCGACGAGGCACTGGCCAACGCACAGACGTTGACCACCGAAGAGATGGAAGCAGCAGGCTACTAAGCCTCGCTTCGGGACCATTGGGGGTGGGTACGCCTGCCCCCAATGCACCTTGAAAATAAAACTTACGGTTATAGGCTTTTCCGCAGGGCGCTTTTGCGCGGTCTGCGCAAGACCCTGCTCACCTATCGGGAGGAGCCAGTCATGGCGACAGAACATTCCAAATCATCCGCGCGCTTGATGATCGCGCCAGCCGTGTTCGTACTGCTGGTGTGGATGCTCGTGCCACTTTGTATGACCCTGTACTTTTCGTTCGCGGACTATCGTCCGATGCGCGCCACCTTCGATGCCTGGATTGGCTTTGGCAACTACGCGTCATTCCTGACATCGTCGTCATTCTTGTCATCAGTCATGGTGACCCTGCAGATGGTGGCAGGCATTTTGCTAATCACCATTGGCGGCGGCGTCGCGCTGGCGCTTTTGCTAGACCAGCCGATGTTTGGTCAGGGGATCGTGCGGATCCTTGTGATCGCGCCCTTCTTCGTCATGCCGACAGTGTCGGCGCTGGTGTGGAAGAACATGTTCTTTAACGTCGACAACGGACTTTTCAGTTATCTATGGAAGTTCTTTGGCGCACAGCCCTATGACTTTTTGTCGCAATCGCCCCTGCTGTCGATCGTCGTCATCGTCGCCTGGCAGTGGCTGCCCTTTGCGACGCTGATCCTGCTGACCGCCGTGCAGTCGCTTTCCAGCGAACAGCTCGAAGCAGCAGAGATGGACGGTGCCCCCGGGTATTCACGGTTCTGGTACATCATCCTGCCGCACCTGAGCCGGGCGATCACCGTTGTCATCCTGATCCAGACGATCTTTCTGCTGTCGATTTTTGCGGAAATTTTCGTGACCACTAACGGCGCCTTTGGCACCCGCACACTGACCTACCTTGTCTATCAGCGCGTGTTGGAAAGCCAAAATATCGGTCTCGGCTCTGCCGGGGGAATCGTCGCCGTCATCCTTGCCAACATTGTTGCCATCTTCCTGATGCGCATCGTCGGCAAGAACCTCGACACCTGAAGGGAACCGGACCATGGCACGCGCAATTTCGTATCGCAAAAAAATCATGTGGACCGCCCTGTCTTGGGGCATTGGCTCGCTGATCTTCTTCCCAATCCTGTGGACTTTTCTTACCAGCTTCAAGTCAGAGGCAACGGCCATCTCTGACCCGCCCGTCTGGTTCATCTTTGACTGGACGACGCAAAACTACTCCGACGTGCTGGCACGGTCAAACTATCCGCTAGCGCTGATGAACTCGATCATCATCGCGGTCGGATCGACATTGCTCGGCATCATCATCGCGGTGCCCGCGGCCTGGGCCATGGCCTTTGTGCCGGGGAAAAAGACCAAAGACGTACTGCTTTGGATGCTCTCGACCAAGATGCTGCCAGCGGTAGGTGTGCTTTACCCGCTAGTGCTGATCGCCAAGTACTTTGGCGTGATGGACAGCCGGATCCTGCTGATCGTCGTGCTGATGCTGATCAACCTGCCGATCATCGTCTGGATGCTTTACACTTATTTCCGCGAAATACCGGGCGAAATTTTGGAAGCCGCCCACATGGATGGGGCCAACCTTAAGAACGAGATTCTCTATGTGCTGACGCCGATGGCCGTGCCGGGGATCGCATCCACCATCCTGCTAAACATCATCCTTGCGTGGAACGAAGCGTTCTGGACGATCATCCTAACAACGGTGAACGCAGCCCCGCTGACCAAGTTCATCTCCAGCTTCTCTGCACCCGAGGGTCTGTTCTACGCAAAGCTCTCCGCCGCCTCAATCATGGCGATCGCACCGATCCTGATCATGGGCTGGTTCAGCCAGAAACAACTTGTCCGGGGCCTGACCTTCGGCGCTGTGAAATAAGGGAGAAGACCCATGGGACGCATTACACTTGATAAAGTGCAAAAGAAGTTCGGCGACGTTGAAGTCATTCCGCCGCTGGACCTGACCATCGAAGACGGCGAGTTTGTCGTCTTCGTCGGCCCCTCGGGCTGCGGAAAATCCACGTTGCTGCGTTTGATTGCGGGGCTCGAAGATGTCTCTGGCGGCGAAATCCGCATCGACGGCAAGCCTGCCACCGACCTGCCACCCGCCAAGCGCGGTCTGGCGTTGGTGTTTCAGTCCTATGCACTTTACCCGCATATGTCGGTCCGCAAGAATATCGCCTTCCCGTTGAAAATGGCGGGCATGGATCAGGCAGAACAGAATCGCCGCATTACGAAAGCAGCCGAGGCGCTCAACCTGACCGACTACCTCGACCGCCGCCCCGGGCAGCTGTCCGGCGGCCAGCGCCAGCGTGTCGCCATTGGCCGTGCCATTGTCCGCGAACCAGCAGCCTTCCTGTTTGACGAACCGCTGTCCAACCTGGACGCCGCCCTGCGGGTCGGCATGCGGATGGAAATCAGCGAGCTGCACAAGACGCTGGCGACCACGATGGTCTACGTCACCCACGACCAGGTCGAGGCCATGACCATGGCCGACAAGATCGTCGTGCTGCGGGCGGGTCACATCGAACAGGTCGGATCGCCGCTGGAGCTGTACAAAGCGCCGCGCAACACCTTCGTGGCAGGCTTTATCGGCAGCCCAAAAATGAACCAGCTGACCGGCCCCATTGCGCAAAAGCATGACGCCACCACCATCGGCATCCGGCCAGAGCATTTGGACGTTGTCGAAACCGGCGGCACCTTTACCGGGCGCGTCGGTGTGGCAGAGCACCTTGGATCGGACACGTTCTTTCACGTCCACATCCCCGAGATGTCAGAGCCGATGACCGTACGTGCTGGCGGCGAAGTTGGCCTCCGTCACGGCGACACGATCCACCTGGAACCGCGCGCAGAACATATCCACCGCTTTGACGCACAGGGGCTTCGAATCGCATGACCCGCCTTTCTGGAAAATCAGCTCTGATCACCGGGTCGGCCCGCGGCATTGGCCGCGGGTTCGCCGAACGCTACATCGCAGAAGGC
>CAWUXN010000010.1:0-4664 GCA_963926415.1 uncultured Loktanella sp. | reverse complement strand
GATCGGCCGTCACCACACCGCGCCCCGTCTGGACCCGCGCAGGTTGCCCCTGTTGAATATGGTGAACCTCTGACCCTTCAAGGATTACGGCACCCGCCGCCTCTGCCGCAGCAGCAAGGCCGACGGCATAGCGCAGGGGGTGAATATGCGCCGCGCCGTTGTCCAGCCAGCCGCCCGCATAGGCATCGGTACGCACGATGTCATTCAACCCGGCTCGGTCTAGCGGCGTGATCTTGTCGTAACCATAGGTGCGCGATAGAAAATTGGCCTCGGTGTGCAGGTCTTTGCAGGCCTTGGCGGAATAGGTGCCGAAAGCGACGCCGGGCGTCCAACGGGCATCCGGTGCATGGGCGTCGAGCAGATCGCGCAGATCGCCTTTGGCCTGTTCTGCGCAGTCCCACAGCGCGCGCGCGGGGCCATCGCCCAGCTTTTTTGCCAGATCGATCTGGTGCCAGTTGTAGCCCGAGCCGACCTGACCGCCATTGCGTCCCGATGCGCCAAAGCCCGCGCGATGCGCCTCGAGAACGATGACGTTGCGCCCCGCCTGGGCCAGCCGCAGTGCCGCCGTCAGCCCGGTATATCCAGCCCCGATGATGCACACATCAGCACGGTGCGTGCCGCGTAGCGATGGGCGCTGGGGCGGCAGGGTCGTCGTCGCCGTATACCAGCTGCCGGGAAATTCCCCGGGGGCATCGTTACGATAAAGTGGGTTCATTCCTGCTCCACGATTGGGGGCTGCACGTTATCCCAAGTCCGCGCCACGGCCAGTGTGAGCGCCCCTAGACAAAAGACGAACCCAAGGGCCGCCAGTGCATTTCGTTTTGCGCGCTCAGACATTGAGCAGCAGATGTTCGCGTTCCCAGGGGCTGATGACCTGTAGGAACTCATTGTATTCTGCGTGCTTCACAATTGAATATACACGGGCGAATTCTTCGCCCAGCACAGCGTGCATTTCCTTCGCCTCGTCGAACAGCGAAAGCGCCGCATACAGGCCCTGCGGGATTTCATCTTCAGAGTTATAAGCGTCACCCCGGAACCGCTTGTCAGGCCAGATTTCTTTCTTCATGCCCAGATAGCCGCAGGCAAGCGAGGCGGCGATGCACAGGTAGGGATTACAATCCATCCCAGCAAGGCGGTTTTCGACGCGCCGCGCTTCTGGCGGGCTGATCGGGACGCGGATGCCGGTTGTGCGGTTGTCGCGGCCCCATTCAAGGTTGATCGGTGCCGCATGGTCGCGCACATAGCGACGAAAGCTGTTCACATAGGGTGCGATCACGGCGATCACGGATGGCATGTGTTCCTGCAAGCCGCCGATAAAGTGAAAGAAGTCGTCCGTCTCGCCGCCTTGCGGGCCGGTAAAGATGTTCCGCCCCTTGGAGTCCAGCACCGAATGGTGGACGTGCATCGCGCTGCCTGGCTCACCCTCGATCGGCTTGGCCATGAAGGTCGCGGTGCAATTGTGCTTCAACGCCGCCTCGCGCAGTAGGCGTTTGAAGAAAAACACCTCGTCCGCCAGCTTGACCGGATCGCCGTGACGCAGGTTGATTTCTAGCTGACCGGCACCGCCTTCTTGGGTGATGCCGTCAATCTCGATCCCTTGGATTTCTGCGTATTCATAAATGTCGTCGATGACGGGGCCATAATCGTCCACGGCGGACATAGAGTAGGCCTGCCGCGCGGCGGCGGGGCGGCCCGTACGACCCATCATCGGTTCAATCGGCTTGGCAGGGTCAACATTGCGGCCCACCAGATAGAATTCCATCTCTGGCGCGACGACTGGCGTCCAGCCTTCGGCCTTGTACAGATCACAAACCCTTTTCAGCACGTTGCGCGGGCTGCACCCGACGGGTCGCCCCTTTTGGTCAAAGGCGTCGTGGATCACCTGCAGCGTGCCATCCTTGGTCCAAGGAGCAGCCGTAGCGGTGGACATGTCGGGACGCAGGATCATGTCAGGCTCTAGGAACCCCTCCGGTCCTGCGGCCTCGCCCCATTCGCCAGTGATGGTCTGGAAAAAGATAGAGTTGGGCAGGTGAAAGTGGGACTGCTTTTCCCATTTCGACGCTGGCACAGCCTTGCCGCGTGCGATGCCTGGCAAGTCGGCGATCACGCATTCGACCTCGTCCAAGCGATTGTTTTCGAGATAGAGGCGCGCGGCCTCAGGTATTTCGTCCATCCAACTCATCTCAGGCTCCGGGTTTTGAAAAACCGCGTCATCTGGTCTGCGATGCGGGTGTTGTCGATGGGCATGTTCGCAGCAGCGCGTGCGGCGGTCAGCAGCGGGGCAGGCACAACACCTTCGCCGCGCTCGTCCCCAAGACGATTGGTAAAGGCGTTTTCGAATTCAGGATGCGCTTGTACTGTGAAAACTCGGTCGCCGTAAACCAGCGCGGCGTTTTCACAAAAGTCGTTGGTGGCGACAATGTCCGCGCCGGTAGGGCGCTGTGTTACTTGATCCTGATGCCACGCGTTCAGCGCGACAGTGTCGCCCTGCCAGTCATAGGTCTGCCGCCCCACGGCCCAGCCGCCGGGGAACTTTTCAACTTTGCCACCAAGGGCTTGCGCGATGATCTGGTGACCAAAGCAGATCCCAACCATCGGCGCGCCGGCGGCATAGGCATCGCGGATAAAGGTTTCCAACGGTGCGATGAACGGGTGATCTTCGTAGGCACCGTGTTTGGATCCTGTCAGTAGCCAGCCATCGGCAGCGAGGACATTTTCGGGGAACTGCATGTCGACGACATCGTAGGTCTCGAACTCGAACCCCTGATCGCCTAAAAGCTGCTTGAACAGATCCGCGTAGTCGCCCGTATCAGGCCGCATCGCATCTGGTGCGTGCCCGGTCTGCAAAATTCCGATTTTCATGGATCACCTGCTATTTATATGGGCAATCTAGGACGCTGTGTCCGCCCGTGCAAGCGGGCCATTGGGTCAGCGAATAATCACCGTATGATCTGGGGACGGATTCGTAAACGCTGGCGCGATTTCTGCGGTAAATGGCGGTTCAGCCGGGCATTTATGATGCCGAACGACGTGATGACGATCAGCGTCAGAATGATGAAATAGCCCGCAAGGATGGGGTAGGGGACGAAGGGGTTAAAGGTCTTGTCCGCGAAATAGTTGGCATAATACAGTGCGTCGCCGCGCTGTTGCAGCGCCGGAAATCCAGAGAAATAGACCAGCGTTGTGGCGTGAAACAAAAAGATCGCCTCGTTCGTATAGGCGGGCCACGCAAGGCGCAGCATCGTTGGCCAGATTACGCGGCGGAACCGCGACCAGCCGGAGAGGCCATAGGCGTCGGCGGCCTCTGTGTCGCCCTTGGGGATCGACAGCAGCGCGCCGTGAAAGATTTCAGCGGAATAGGCGGCGGTGTTGAAGAACAGCACGACGAGTGCGCCCGCCCAAGCAGATGTGAACATGCCAAAGATCGGTGCCACGCTTTTGAGTGAAAGAAACAGGAAATAGGCAAAGAAGAACTGGATGAACAAGGGCGAGCCGCGGAACAGAAAGATGAACCATTCCGAAAATTTGCGCAGCGGGGTGTGGCGCGACGCCTTGCCCAGTGCCAGCGCGGTGGCCAATACGAATCCCGCCGCCAGTGCGAAGATGCCGAAATAGATATTCCAGATCATGCCAGAGCCGATCAGCGTGAACTGCTGGCAAAGTGTGAAATCGCTGCGCGGTAACAGGCGCTCGCCGATGCCAAGGCTGCGCAAACCATAATCTGCGATTGTTTGAATACAGCTCATCCGGCGGCCTTTCGCTGTGCTTCACCGCCGGCTGTTGCCTGACCGCGGGTCAGGCGAGCCATGACGCGGGACAGCACGACCTCTGACACTTTGGTCAGGGCCAGATAGAAAACCAGCAGCGCGCCAAAGTACCACATGCGCCAGTCGCTGTGCGGATAGTCGGTGAAATTGGGGGTCTTGGTGCTGCCAAGCTCGCGAGCCCAATAGACGATGTCCTCGACGCCCAGCAGGAACAGCAGAGGGGTTGCCTTGATTAGGACCATCCAAAGGTTCGACAGGCCGGGTAGGGCATAGACCCACATCTGCGGCACCAGCACACGGCGGGTGACTTGGCGGCGGGTCATTCCATAGGCTTCTGCCGTTTCCAGCTGGCCGCGCGGCACGGCGCGCATGGCACCGAACATCACGTTGGCCGCGAAGGCACCGAAGACGATGGAAAAGGTCAGGACCGCTAGACCGAAGCCATAGGTTTCATGGATCCACTGCGCCGCATTGCCCAGCGGCATCTTGGCCTGCGGGCAGACGACGAAGTCATTGCCCTGCCGCACAGGCTCTGTCCAATCGGGGCACAGGGCTTTTTGGCGCAGGTATTCGATACCTTGATCCAGCGCGATGACGAAAAACAGGAAAAACGCGATGTCCGGCACGCCGCGCACGACGGCCATGTAGGTTTTCCCAAACCAGCGGATCGGCGCGATCTGGCTGCGTGCGGCAGAGGCTCCGCCATAGCCGAACATTAGCGCAACAGGGGCCGTGATCGCTAGAAGCAACAAGACCGTGCCGACAGACCAATAGATCCCAATATGCTTGCCCGTTGTCAGGTAGCAAGAGAGCCAAGTCAGGCCAGACAGGCTGGCGGGATCTGCGCAATACTGGAAAATGTCAGCGTCCTTGGTGGTCGTTTTTTGAGTATTTTTG
>CAWUXN010000009.1:0-2915 GCA_963926415.1 uncultured Loktanella sp. | reverse complement strand
CATAGAGATTCTTTCTGTGTCTTCGAACCAGCCAAAGACTGACCTGTGCCCCATCTATCATCCAGTTGGGGATGGAGCCTGACCTTCTTTTAGTTTTGCTTGTGAAATCGTGTCCAATAGTGGCCCACCCTCGCCAGCGCGCAACGCGATGTACTTATTACAAATTGGGTAAATTTTGCGGGGTCACGATTGGACGCAAAACGCGAACCCAAAAGTTTCGACGATTTGCAACGATATCAATGTCAAATCGCGCCCAACTGTGACCCCCTTTTCGCGTCCAATTCCGACCCCCTTTAGGTGAGCGTTTGGCAGTCCACAGAGGGACCCGCGCGCGTAGCGGAGCCCCTTGGCGTAGCGCAGCGAAGCGCGCGGGGGTTGCTGTGGACTGCTGGGTCGGGACGATTTTTAGGCGCGGTTCTTGAAGCGCCAACTTTCGTTTCCGGTCTCGATGATGTCGCAATGGTGGGTGAGCCGGTCGAGCATGGCGGTGGTCATTTTGGCGTCGCCGAATACCTGGGGCCAATCGGCGAAGGCGAGGTTTGTGGTGATGAGCAGGGAGGTGTTCTCGTAAAGCTTGCTGATCAGGTGGAACAGCAATTGACCGCCGGACTGGCTGAACGGCAAATAGCCCAGCTCGTCGATGACGATGAGGTCGTGGCGCAATAGCTTCTCCGCCAGCCGGCCACTGCGGCCGGCAGCCTTCTCCTGCTCCAGCTGATTGACCAGATCGACCAGGTTGAAGAAGCGGCCTCTGGCGCGCGCCCGGATGACGGCTGAGGCCACGGCAATACACAGATGGGTTTTGCCTGTGCCGGTGCCGCCGATAAAGATGGCGTTGCGCTTGGCATCCAGGAAGGTGCCGGCGGCGAGTTCGCGAACCAGGCCCTCATCGACGGCTGTGTCGGTAAAGGCGAACGCATCCAGATCTTTGAGAACGGGGAACTTGGCGCCGGCGATGCGATAGCTGATCGAGCGGGCCTGGCGGTGGGTGCGTTCGGCCCGGATCAGGCTGGCGATGAGCGGATAAATCTCATCACGCCGGGCAAGCCCCTTGCCGGCAACTTCATCGAAGTTTGCGCGCATGCCGTAGAGCTTCAGTTCGCTCATGGCTTCCAAAATCTCGTGGCGTTCCATCAGGCAATCTTCCTTATGCTGTCGTAGCGGCCACAATCGGCCAGGGGTTCGATCTTCAGGCGCAGCGCATCGGGCGTGGTGATGCTGAGCGGTGCTGCGGGTTGGCGCCGGCGCGCCAGCACGGTCAGGATCACATCGCCGCTGGCGATGCCGGCCTGAAGTGCTTCGGCGCAAGCCGCATCAACGGCCCCCAGGCCGTGATCGAGCACCGCGCCCAAGACCTTGACGAACTGACGGTCTCCGTCGGTGTGGCTCTTCAGCTTGGCGCGGACCTGGGTCAGCGCGGGCGGCAGAGCCCAGTCCTTGAACGGCGCGCCGTTGCGCAAGGCGCCGGGCTTCTTCATCAGAACCGGCAGATAATGCCAGGGATCGTAGATAATCTGGTCGCGCCGGAAGTGGCGTGGGTGATCGGCGACCACCTCGTCGCCCAGTAGCACGACGATGCGTTCGGCATGGGAGCGCACCAGCACCATCCGCCCGGCGGCGCGCGCATCGACGCTATAGCGATTGTGATCGGCCATGATCAGGCATGTGGTGGTGGCTCGCACCGCCTTCTCGACGAACCCGTCGAAAGGACCGCGCAGCTCCACCAGGCTGGCGCGTTCTTCCTGGAACACCTCCCAGATCGTCCGCTCCTTGAACTCCGGATGCTTGATGCGCTGGGCATAGGCGATACACTGGTCTTCCAACCACGCATTGAGCTCGGCGAGGCTCTTCACGCGCGGCTTGGGCCGGAAAAATTGGTCACGCAGATTGCCGACCTGGTTCTCGACCTGGCCCTTCTCCCATCCTGAGGCGGGTGTGCAAGCCACCGGCTCGATCAGATGATGCGAGCACATCTGCAGGAAGCGGCGATTGTACCGGCGTGCCTTGCCGACGAAGATCGCTTCCACCGCCGTCTTCATGTTGTCGTAGATACCGCGCCGGCATACCCCGCCATAGAATCCGAACGCCTTGTCGTGGGCGTCGAACACCAGTTCCTGGGTCTCGCGGAAGTAGACCCGCACGAACGGCATGCGGCTGTGCGACAGCTTCATGTGCGCCGCCTTGACCGTCAGCGGTAGCCCCTGGAGCGTGATCGTCTCGTGGCTCCAGTCGAACTGGTACGCTTCCCCCGGCGCAAAGCTCATCGGCACATAGGCATGGGCCGGAACCCGGGCACGTTCGTCGCGCCACGCTTTGACAAACCGATGCACGCTGTCGTGAGCGCCGTCATAGCCGCGTCCGCGCAGCTCTTCGAAAAGACGCTGCGTCGAGCGGCGCTCCCGCCGGGGCAGGCCGCCTTCCTTCTCCAGGATCGCCGTCAGAACTTCGAGCCAATCACCAAGCTTGGGTGTCGGCTGGACGCCGCGCTCGTATTTGTGCTCGGTCTTATGGCTGCGAATGACCTTGCGAACCGTCGCCCGCGACACAGACAGCGTGCGAACGATCTCCTTGATCGGGCAGTGCTGCTCAAAATAGGCCCGCCGTATATCGCCGATCTTGTCCACGCCAATCATCCCCGCCAGCTCTTCCAGGCCGATCAAGGCCAAAAGGAAGAACGCTGGCACAACAGCTCAAAGGGGGTCGGAATTGGACGCGAAAATGCCCCCTAAGGGGGTCATTATTGCAAGCGATTTTACACTGATCGCTGCCCAACGTGGACCTGGTCTTGAAGATGTGCTCGCTGCGCCTGATGGGCAAGGGATCCAACACATCGGTCTCCCTGGCCGTCCTCGAGCTGCTGCGTACCACGCTCGAGTGCCTCGTTTCTTCCGACTATCGCCTGACGGAGGTCGAGG
>CAWUXN010000008.1:0-6735 GCA_963926415.1 uncultured Loktanella sp. | reverse complement strand
CAGACCAGCATAATCGGGCCGAACAGGCGGCTGATGCCTTCGGTGCCGCGACGCTGGGCGGCAAACAGGGCGATGATGATGCCGATGGTGACGGGTATCACATAGGGGCCGAAAGAGGGGACGATCAGAGTGACACCTTCGACAGCGGACAGCACGGAAA
The DNA here is from genome assembly GCA_963926415.1 of uncultured Loktanella sp. Taxonomy (GTDB): domain Bacteria; phylum Pseudomonadota; class Alphaproteobacteria; order Rhodobacterales; family Rhodobacteraceae; genus Loktanella. Next base: position 6,575 of record CAWUXN010000008.1, on the reverse strand, counting down.
TTGCAGGCGTGATCATGGCGTCGCCAAAGAACAGCGAGGTGCCGATAATGCCGAGCATAAGCAGCCCGCGCCTTTTGCCCAGTGCGCGTTGGCCAAGTGCCAGCAGCGACAGGGTGCCGCCTTCGCCCCGGTTGTCGGCGCGCAGGATCAGGACAACGTATTTGAAGGTTGCAATCAGAATCAGCAGCCAGAGCAGCAGCGAGACAATGCCCAGCACGTCGCCTGATTGCGCCTCGCTGCCGCGGGTGGCGGCGGCAAGACCTTCGCGCAGGGCATAAAGAGGACTCGTGCCGATATCGCCGTAGACGACCCCGATCGATCCGACCGCAAGGGCAAGGGTCGAGGCCGGGCGTGCGGCGTGACCAGTGGTAACAGGGGACATGGGAGTGACCCGTATGAGGACAGCAAACGCGCAATTAGTCCTGCCTTGCGGGCTTTACAAGTGGTCCTGATGGGCCGGTTCAAGAAGGCTGCGATAGAGGTGATCGACGAACGCATCGGCCCCGGCAAAAGGGTCCGCCTGGCGAAGCACGGCGCGCACTTGAACGTCAAAATCAGCGTAGTGTTGGGTCAGCGCCCAGATCGAAAAGATCAGGTGATGCGGGTCGGTCGCGCGGATCAATCCAGCCTCCATCCACCCGAGCAAGATCTGCGCCTTTTCATCGACAAGCTCGCGGAGTGGGCCGGCCAGCACGCCGTGGATATGCGGGGCACCTGCCAAGATCTCGTTCGCGAACAGGCGGCTTTCGCGGGGGTAATCGCGGCTCATCGCGAGTTTGCGGTGGGCGTATGCCAGCACTTCTTCGACCGGGTCGCCGTTTGGGTCAAGGCTGCGCAGCGGGTCCAGCCATGTTGTCAGCAGCTCTTGCAGCAGGGCGGAATAGATCGCGTCCTTGGAGGGGAAATAATACAGCAGGTTCGGTTTGGACAACCCCGCCGCCTCTGCGATCTGGTCAAGGGTCGCGCCCTTGAACCCCGCGACAGAAAAGGCGTCCAGCCCGCCCGACAGGATGGCAGAACGGTTGCGGGTCTGAATGCGGGTCATGGGCGGCTGGTCATCCATATTTTTACCATGCGCTAAAAAACGCAGCATGGTCCAGCCAGCCTGTGTGGTAGTGCATGTTTTTTGAGCAGTTGCCGTGCTTTTGCGCGTGACGCTTGACTGGAAATGACCCTCTGTTAGCGTTTGTTTGACCGTCCGGTCAAATCGGCAACAGGCAGGAGATTACGATGGCAGCCCCCGGAGAGAACCTGAGGATCAACCCTGACCGTCTGTGGGATACCCTGATGGACATGGCCAAGATTGGACCCGGTGTCGCAGGTGGCAACAACCGTCAGACTCTGACCGACGCAGACAGCGAAGGCCGTCATCTGTTTGCTGGTTGGTGCGCCAAGGCGGGCTGCAAGATGGGCGTCGACAGCATGGGCAACATGTTTGCGCGGCGCGAAGGCTCTGACTCGGACGCTTTGCCGGTTTATGTTGGCTCGCATTTGGACACCCAGCCGACGGGCGGCAAATACGACGGCGTTCTTGGGGTGCTGGGCGGGCTGGAGGTGATCCGGTCGCTGAATGATCTGGGGATCAAGACAAAGCATCCGATTGTCGTCACGAATTGGACGAACGAGGAAGGCACACGCTTTGCCCCTGCGATGCTGGCATCCGGCGTCTTTGCTGGGATGCACGCCGAAGACTGGGCCAAGGACCGCGTGGACGCCGACGGAAAGCGGTTCGGCGACGAGCTACGGCGCATTGACTGGGAAGGTGACGAGAAGGTCGGAGAGCGCAAGATGCACGCCTTCTTTGAGTTGCACATCGAACAAGGGCCCATTTTGGAGGCCGAGAATAAGCAGATTGGTGTTGTCACCCACGGGCAGGGCCTGTGGTGGCTAGAGGTAACGCTGACCGGCAAGGACGCGCATACAGGCTCTACCCCGATGAATATGCGGGTGAATGCGGGTCTGGGCATGGCGCGGATTACCGAAGCGGTGCATCGCATCGCGATGGATCACCAGCCTGCAGCTGTGGGCGCGGTGGGGCAGGCGAACGTCTATCCAAACTCGCGCAACGTAATCCCAGGCAAGGCGGTGTTCACCATCGATTTCCGCTCACCCGATTTGGCAAAGCTGACGTCGATGCGGGAAAAGCTGGAGGCGAAAGCCACGCAGATCGCTGCCGGTCTGGGGCTGGGGATTTCGATTGAACCTGTAGGTCACTTTGACCCGGTCACCTTTGACGAAGGCTGCGTGGCCGCGATTCGCGATGCAGCGGAGCGTCTCGGGTATTCGCACATGAATATCGTGTCCGGCGCGGGGCATGACGCCTGCTGGATCAACCGGATGTATCCCACGGCAATGGTGATGTGTCCTTGCGTAGATGGTTTGAGCCATAACGAGGCGGAAGAGATTTCCAAGGAGTGGGCTGCGGCGGGGGCAGATGTGCTGTTCCACGCCGTCGTCGAGACGGCGGGGATCGTCAGCTAGGGGGCTCTGCCCCCGGCCCCAAGGGGCCTCCCCCGGAGTATATTGGGCCAGATGAAGGTCGGACGAGGAGACGTGATATGAGCAAGGTGATCAAAAACGGGACGGTGGTGACCGCCGATCTGACCTACAAGGCGGATGTGCTGATCGAGGGTGATGTGATCACTGCGATTGGGCCGGATTTGCAGGGTGACGAGGTGCTGGACGCGAGCGGCTGCTACATCATGCCCGGCGGGATCGACCCGCATACGCACCTTGAGATGCCGTTCATGGGCACCTACTCCGCCGATGATTTCGAGAGCGGCACGCGCGCCGCGCTGGCGGGTGGAACGACGATGGTTGTCGATTTTGCCTTGCCGTCGCCGGGGCAGGGGATGCTGGACGCGTTGCAGATGTGGGACAACAAATCCACGCGGGCGCATTGCGATTATTCGTTTCATATGGCGGTGACCTGGTGGGACAAGCAGGTGTTCGACGAGATGCCTGCGGTGATCGAGCGCGGGATCACGACGTTTAAACACTTTATGGCTTATAAAGGCGCGCTGATGGTCAATGACGATGAGCTTTATGCCTCGTTTTCGCGCCTGTCAGAACTTGGCGGGATCGCGATGGTCCACGCCGAGAATGGCGATGTCGTGGCCGAGCTGTCGGCCAAGCTGCTGGCTGCGGGCAATACCGGACCAGAGGCGCATGCTTATTCCCGGCCGCCGCAGGTCGAGGGTGAGGCGGCGAACCGGGCGATCATGATTGCCGATATGGCGGGGGTGCCGCTGTATGTGGTGCATACGTCCTGCGAGGAATCTCATGAAGCGATCCGCCGGGCGCGGATGGCGGGCAAGCGCGTTTGGGGCGAGCCGCTGATCCAGCATTTGACGCTGGATGATTCAGAGTATGCGAACGAAGATTGGGACCACGCGGCGCGGCGCGTGATGTCGCCACCGTTTCGCAATAAGAAGCATCAGGACAGTCTATGGGCGGGGCTGCAATCGGGGTCTTTGTCTTGTGTGGCGACGGATCATTGCGCCTTTACTACCGAGCAGAAGCGAACGGGGCTGGGCGATTTCACCAAGATCCCGAATGGGACTGGCGGGCTGGAGGATCGTTTGCCGATGCTATGGACGCATGGCGTGAACACCGGGCGGCTGACGCCGAACGAATTTGTGGCTGTGACGTCCACTAATATTGCCAAGATCCTGAACTGCTATCCCCGCAAGGGCGCGGTGCTGGTGGGGTCGGACGCCGATCTGGTGGTTTGGGACCCCGAGAAGTCCAAGACGATCAGTGCGGTCGACCAGCAATCTGCCATTGATTACAACGTGTTCGAGGGCCAGGAAGTCAAAGGCCTGCCGCGCTACACGCTGACGCGGGGGCGTGTTGCATTCGCTGACGGTGCAATCATTCCGGAGCCTGGGCATGGGCAGTTCGTCGCGCGTGCGCCGAAGGGATCGGTCAACCAGGCGCTGTCGACTTGGAAAGAGCTGACTGCGCCGCGAGCTGTAGAGCGGTCAGGTATTCCGGCGACGGGGGTTTGACCGAGACCATGATATCCTCCACCGATCCTCGCCTTTTAGGAAATACTCTGGGGGAGGGCCTGCTTGCGGGACCGGGGGCAGCCCCCCCTACCGTTATCGCGGCCAAATCCGTGGACCTGACCTTTCAGACGGGCGATGGGCCGGTCCACGCCCTCAAGGATGTCAGCCTTGATATCAAAAAGGGTGAATTCGTCAGCTTTATTGGTCCCTCAGGGTGCGGCAAGACGACGTTTTTGCGCTGTATTGCGGGGCTGGAGACGCCGACGGGGGGTGCGCTGACTGTGAATGGCATGTCGCCAGAGGATGCGCGTAAGGCGCGGGCTTATGGTTATGTGTTTCAGGCGGCGGGGCTTTATCCTTGGCGGACGATTGGTGGGAACGTCAAATTGCCGCTGGAGATTATGGGGTTTTCCAAGGCGGAGCAGGCAGAGCGTGTGGCCCGCGTGTTGGAGCTGGTCGATCTGGCCGGGTTTGAGAAGAAGTTCCCTTGGCAGCTGTCCGGCGGGATGCAGCAGCGGGCGAGTATTGCGCGGGCGCTGGCCTTTGACGCTGATATTTTGCTGATGGATGAACCCTTTGGTGCTCTGGACGAAATCGTGCGCGACCATTTGAACGAGCAGTTGTTGCAGCTGTGGGCGCGGACCGAGAAGACGATTGGGTTTGTTACTCACTCGATCCCAGAGGCGGTATATCTATCGACCAAGATTGTGGTGATGTCGCCGCGGCCGGGGCGGATTGCGGATGTGATAGAGAGCACGCTGCCGCGCGAGCGGCCTTTGGATATTCGCGATACACCCGAGTTTATCGCGATCGCGCACCGGGTACGGGATGGGTTGCGGGCGGGGCATGCGGATGACTGAGGATCTCGTCTGGATCGGATTTCGGAGGCTCCGCAGGGAGTGTTTGGGGCAAGATGATGCGTAGTGTTTTGCCGATCTTGACTGTCGTGTCTGTGTTGCTGGGGATTTGGGTGCTGTCGGTGGTGCCTATGAATATTCATCTGGCGGCGGATCAGGCACAGCGGGATGGGGTGGCGGTGGTGCCGGACACCCCAATTGCGCGGCAGGATGTGGGGGCGTTGGCGCTGGCGCTGCGCAACCCTGCGGTGGTGCCGATGACCTATACGCTGGACAGGCCACGCCTGCCAGGGCCGCAACAGGTTGCGGCGGAATTGTGGAAAACGACTGTCGGGACGCGGATTTCGTCGAAGAAGTCGCTGGTCTATCATGGCTGGGTGACGCTGTCGGCCACGCTGCTGGGGTTTGGGATTGGTACGACGCTGGGGATCTCGCTGGCGGTTGGTATCGTCTTTTCGCGGACCATGGACCTGAGCGTCATGCCATGGGCGATTGCCAGTCAGACCATACCGATTTTGGCGCTAGCCCCGATGATTATCGTGATGTTGGGATCGCTGGGTATTCAGGGGTTGCTGCCGAAGGCGATTATCAGCGCCTATCTGTCATTCTTTCCGGTTGTGGTGGGCATGGTGAAGGGGCTGCGGAGCCCTGACGCGATGCAGTTGGACCTGCTACGGACCTATCACGCGAGCGCGTCGCAAGGGTTCTGGAAGCTGCGGCTACCCGCGTCGATGCCGTATTTATTTGCCTCGTTGAAGATCGGCATCTCTGCCGCTTTGGTAGGGGCCATTGTGGGCGAGCTGCCGACGGGTGCGCGGGCCGGGTTTGGCGCGCGGATGCTGGTCGGTGATCAGTATGGTCAGCCGCTGGTGACATGGGCGGCCCTGTTTGCGGCTGCGATCACCGCAGCCGTGTTGGTCGGGATCTTTAGCGTGTTGGAGCGTGCGTCGCTGAAGCGTATGGGGATGGCGCGATGATGGCGCTGGCGGCAGTCATGGTGATCTGGGGGATTGGCTGGACCATGAACCTGATGTTGGCGCGGCGAGATCACCGTAGCGCTTACTGGGCAGCGCCGCTGATCTTTGGTCTGACGCTGCTGCTGATCTGGGAGGTCGGCGTGCAGTTGGGCGATGTGAGCCCGATCATTCTGCCGCCGCCATCGGCGATTGCCGTGAAGTTCATGCAAAGCCTGCCGATCCTATGGGCCGATTTTGCCCAGACGATCCTGAAGGGCGCGCTGACCGGCTATATCATTGGCGCGCTAGCGGCGTTTGCCGTCGCGGTCATGGTGGACCGGTCGGATTTCCTGACGCGGGGGATCCTGCCTGTGGGTGCCTTTATGGCCGCGCTGCCGATCGTGGGCACCGCGCCGATTTTCGTCAAATGGCTAGGGTCTGACTGGCCGTCTAAGGCAGCGGTTGTCGGCGCTATGGTGTTCTTTCCAATCCTGGTGAACACCGTGGCGGGACTGCGCGATACGACCGCGATGCAGCGCGATCTGATGCGGACTTACGGTGCGGGCTATTGGCCGAGTTTGCTAAAGCTGCGCGTTCCGGCGGCATTGCCATTCGTGTTCAACGGATTGAAAATTGCCACCACGCTGGCGCTGATCGGGGCGATCGTTGCCGAATTTTTTGGCTCTCCTACCGTGGGGATGGGCTTTCGCATCTCGACCAGTGTGGGACAGCTTGCGCTTGATCTGGTCTGG
>CAWUXN010000007.1:0-3787 GCA_963926415.1 uncultured Loktanella sp. | reverse complement strand
GACGCATCGCCAGCTTAAGGACGAAGACCGTGTCAAAGCGGGTGCGGGCCCCGATGTCGTGCGCCTTTCCATCGGTATCGAAGACGCGAACGATCTGATCGCGGATCTCGATCAGGCGATGACGGAGTAATTACTCTGTCTTTCCCGGCGAGCCTCACGCGCCGACAGGTGCATGAGGCGAGGGAAGGAAATGTTCGACATAATGTAGTGACGGTAGTCGCTATTCTGAGCGATCGAGAGATTTCAATACCTGGGCCCCCTTCCCTCACCTTGCTTCGCAAGGCCCGCCGGGGATGGCAGCTAGTTTTGGTTCACCTTCAACACATAAACCAGCCACAGGCTTGCGCCGAACAGCGCCAGCGCGAAGAACTGGTGTAACGCCGCCAGCGGTAGCGCAACCATCGTAACGACCGTGAGAATGCCAAGTGCGACCTGTGCCAGCGTAAACACGGCGACGTGGACTGCCGCCAGCCGCACCGGTCTATCGGGGGACACACGGCGCAAGGTAACGAAGAGCGCGACCGCCAATCCAAAGATCGCATAGCCGATATTGCGATGCTGGAAATGCACCATCGCGTGGTTCTCGAAATGATTGATCCACCACGGCATGGCGTCATAAAGCCCGGGCGGCACAGCCCATCCGCCGTAACTCGGCCAGGTCGAGAAGGCGAGCCCGGCATCGAGGCCCGCAACAATCGCCCCGAGCAGAATCTGCGCGAAAATAAGTCCGGCAATCACCGCCGCCAGCGGACGGAACCGCACGAGCGAGGGCATCGACGTTCGCCGCACACCCAGTACTTCAAACGCCGTCCACAGGATGTAACCGAACAGCAGGAATGCCAGGCCGAGATGCGCAGCTAACCGGTACTGGCTGACGCTGACGCGGTCGGCGAGGCCCGATTGCACCATCCACCAGCCAAGCGCGCCCTGGGCGGCACCAAGCAGGAAGATCACACCCAGACGAACGCCGAGTTGCGAGTCGACGCGTTTGCGCACCACGAAATACAGAAACGGAAGAAGAAATACGAAGCCGAGCACACGGCCAAGGAAACGGTGCCCCCATTCCCACCAATAGATCGCCTTGAACCCGGCGAGCCCCATGCCCTGATTCAGCACTTCATATTGGGTCGTGCCGCGATAGCGCTCGAATTCGGCGGCCCAGTCTTCCGGGGAGAGCGGCGGAAGGGCCCCGGTCACGGGTCGCCATTCGGTGATGGAAAGACCGGATTCGGTCATCCGCGTGAGCCCGCCGACGATGACCATCAGCGCAATCAGCGCCGCGATGACCATGAGCCAGAGACCAACGCCCATATCTCCCCGGACTGGCCCAGAGGATACACTCGCGGCGGGGCTTGGACGATTTCGGGACGGGTCGGAAACGCTCATGCTAAAACCTGGATGGCGTTGGCGCTTTGGTCCATAACCCCTCGCCCGCCCCCCGTCCATGCGTCGCAAAGGCTTACGAGATGTCCCTCTCCCCCAGAACCAAGAAACTGATCGGCACCGTCCTGACCCTTTTCTGGATTCTGATCTACTCGCTTTTGGTCATGCGCCTCGCGGTCGAGATCCTGCCGGGCGCTCACGCCCTCGTGACCCTGCTTTTCTACGCCGCCGCCGGAACGCTGTGGATCGTTCCTGTCGGACTCGCCCTGCCCTGGATGAATCGCGATGCGCGACGCGAAAGTCGCAGCGCTCCCTCCCGGTAAATCCCGCGGGAGCGCCCCTTTCTCATTTTTTCTTCCTGGTTTAGCTTTCGCCGCGAACTGCTGGGTCATTCCGGCTATATTGACTCACTATAACGCTACGCCGATGAGGTTCGTCGGCGCGCAAGGAAATCCAAGGAGGAATGGAATGAAGACCGTTCACGATCGCAATGAGGCCACCAAGCGCATGAGCTTGCGTGTCGCGGGCGCCGTCGCCATCGCCGCCCTGCTCTTCGGTACTGCCGCCTGCAACCAGAACCCGCCTGCGGAGACGCCTGCGGAACCGGCCGCCGACGCTGCCGCCTCGGCTGAACTTGTCGTGGTGGAAAACCTCGAGCCAGTAACGACGACTTACATCGTCGCCAACCCGACCAACGTCTATAACAACCACTTCGTGTATGACACCGCAGTTGTCGGCGAACTGGAACGGGGCGCGACGGTTGAAGTTGTCGGCAAGGTTCCCGGTTATGAATGGGTGCAGATTGCGCAGAACGGCACGCCTTTGGGCTATGTGCCGATCTCGATGTTGTCGCCGTCCGATCTCTACATTCCCTGAACTGACTTCGGCGTCATCGCCTGAAACAAAAAGGCCGGCAACTCGCGTTGCCGGCCTTTTTATTTGCGCGTTTCGCAAACCGCATCAGTCAAGCGGTTCGAGACGCACGATGGCGTTGCGGTGATTGGCGCCCGTCCAGAACGAGTTCGTCGCATCATCGAAGAACACACGGCGGACATTGGTGTAGTCCGGCAGCAGGTATTCGACGAATTCGCCCGTTTCCGGATCGAAGCGCGTTACCCGATCAGACGACATGGACGCCGTCCACACTTCGCCGGTCGTTTCCGACTTGATGGCGTCATAAGGGAACGACCACGGCGTCGGCACCTGCCATTCGAGGAAGCGTTCATTTGCCGGATCGAAACTTCCGATTGCGTTGGTGCCGAATTCGGCAAACCACAGAATGCCGTCCTGATCGAATTGGCCACGGCGGGCGCGGGCACGGCCCAACGGCGACTTCCAGGTGGTGAGTTCCCCCGTCTCCGCGCTCACGCGGCCGATGCGCGTTCCGCGACCACCGAATTCCAGCGCCCAGAGATTGTTATTGGCGTCGGACGGCAATTCATAACCGTCGATAGGCTCGCCTTCCTGGTCGAGCAGGACCGGAAGTTTTTCATATTCACCGGTCGCGACGTTCAGGCGCAGGAAGGTGTGATCGGACTGATCATTCGTCCAGACGTAGCCGTCGACATGTGAATTGCGCGGCGACACCATCGATTCCTGCGTGCTGGCGTTCTGCCATTCCATCGGAATCGGGAAGGTCGTCAGTTCGCGCGTGGTCGGATTGAACCGCGCGAGACCGCCCTGATACATCAGCGCAACCCAGATGTTCCCGTCGCGGTCGGCATGAAGCCCAAGCGTGCCTTGCGGCGCGGAGGGTTTCAGAACCGGTATCTCGATGTCGGTGACGACCCCAGTTTCCGGGTCCATTTCACCGATATACATGCTGGCGAAGTCGGAATAATAAATCTTGCCGTTCACCACGATGACGTCGTGCGGTTCGGCCTCTACGCGCGGAAGATCGTAAGACGTCACGATCATCTGCGTCGCGCGGCCTTCGGGACGTGGCAGCGTCTTCAGTTCATACGGATAGGTGCCATCTGGGCGCAGATTGATGGTTTCAAGAAAGCTCGACGCCATATCAATGACGGCCGCATCCTGCACGCCGCGATTGCCGCGCGGTCCCAGAGGCAGAACCTGCTTACGACCCGGACGGCTGCCCGGATAATAAGTGCCCATCAACGGAATGAGACGGGCGAATTCGTCCTTCTGGTGAACCGAGCCGGTGATGACATTGAGCTCGTGGCAATTCATGCAGCCGCCAAGAAATGCTTTCTGCTGGTCGGTGCCCGGCATGCTCATCAGCCATTCGGCATTGGTGAGCTGCGCGGCAAGGTTTCCTGTGGGACGCAGCGCGAGGTCGGCATTGGTTGCGCCGCCGCCTGCAACATCGACCGTGCGCGGGCCGCGCAGATTGTAACCGGTAGCGCGAATTTGCATCGTGTAGGTGCCGGGTTCGAGACGAAAG
>CAWUXN010000006.1:0-4042 GCA_963926415.1 uncultured Loktanella sp. | reverse complement strand
CTGGAAGGCACGACGCTGACCGCCAAGGACATGCCCAACGCTTTGGCCGTCATCGCGATGGGACCGCGCGGTTCTATGCTCCACGCGCCCGACGTCTACATGGACAAGCTGGCGATTGGGCCGGGGTTCAAGACTGGTGTCGTAACGCTTAATATGAGCCCTTCAGAGCGTGTGGCGGCCCTTGCCGTAGCCAAAGGCTGTTTGAGCCGGGATATCACCGTCTGCGTGCTGGAACGCCCCCGGCACGAGGACATGATTGCCGAAATCCGCGCCACCGGGGCTGCGATCCGGCTGATCACCGATGGCGATGTGGCCGGCGTGATGCATTGCGCGGAAGCCGCACGCACGGGCATCGATATGTACATGGGCTCTGGCGGTGCGCCCGAAGGGGTGCTCGCGGCGGCGGCGCTGAAATGCATGGGCGGACAGATCTATGGCCGTCTGATGTTCCGCAACGATGACGAAAGGGGCCGCGCGACGACCGCAGGGATCACCGATTTTGACCGGATCTATACGCGCGATGAGATGGTGACCGGCGATGTGATCTTTGCCGCAACGGGCGTGACCGATGGCAGCCTGCTGCCCGGTATCAAGCGCGAGCCGGGGTTCGTGACGGCTGAGACCATGCTGATGCGGTCCAAGACCGGGTCTGTGCGGCACATGCGCTACCGCAATCCGGTTGCATAAGGTGTGGGCCTGCGGCCCATGCCCTCAGGACAGGTATTTATAACCAGAAGAAGTTGGTGACCCGATGACAGACCAAGTGGCGTTTCTGGGCGTGGGGGCCTCCCTGACCGGGCGCCGCTGGATAGGGCCCACAGCCGAAGAGGACCGCCAGTCCGAAGCGATGGCGCAGGACACGGACCTGCCGCCTGCCTTGTGCCGTACCTTGGTCAAACGCGGTGTGACGGCAGAAGAGGCCGCGGCGTTTCTTGCGCCCACGCTGCGTGAACTGCTGCCCGATCCTCGCAGCCTGCGCGATATGGAAAAGGCTGCAACACGCTTTCTTGCTGCTGTGAAAGCGCGCGAGCGAATTGCCGTGTTTGCCGATTACGACGTAGACGGCGGCGCATCGGCGGCGCTGCTGCTAGTCTGGCTGCGCGATATGGGACTGCGCGCAACCCTTTATGTTCCCGACCGCATTGACGAAGGCTATGGCCCAAATGATGCGGCCATGGCCGGGCTGGCGCGAGATCATGATCTGATCGTTTGCGTCGATTGCGGCACCGTGTCCCACGGTCCTATTGCCGCCGCTGCGGCCGCCGATGTCATCGTGCTGGATCACCACCTAGGCGGCGAGACATTGCCCCCTGCGCTGGCGGTCGTAAATCCCAACCGGCAGGACGAAAGTGGCGATCTGGGGCATTTGTGCGCCGCGGGCGTTGTATTTCTGATGCTGGTCGAGGCGAACCGCCAGTTAAAGGCTGCCAACACGCGCGGCCCCGATCTGATGGCGTTGCTGGATCTGGTGGCCCTGGCCACCGTGGCAGATGTGGCACCACTGATTGGCGTCAACCGTGCGTTGGTGCGGCAAGGGCTGACCGTCATGGCGCGCCGCCAGCGGGTCGGTCTGGTGGCGCTGGCCGATGTGGCGGGCATGGATCAGGCCCCGACATCTTACCACTTGGGGTTTCTGCTGGGCCCACGAGTCAATGCAGGCGGGCGCATCGGTGCGGCCGATCTGGGGGCCCGCCTACTGGCCACGGCCGACCTGCATGAAGCTGGTGCCTTGGCAGAGCGTTTAGACGTGCTGAACACCGAACGCCGCGAGATCGAGTCGCGCGTGCGCGAGGCCGCGCTAGAACAAGCCACTGAGCGTGGGCTGGACGGGCCGCTGGTCTGGGCGGCAGGTGCGGGTTGGCATCCGGGCGTTGTCGGCATCGTTGCCGCACGCTTGAAAGAAGCCACTAACCGCCCCGCAATCGTCATCGGGCTTGATGACGGCATCGGCAAGGGATCGGGCCGGTCGGTCAGTGGGATCGATCTGGGTGCCGTTATTCAGCGCGTCGCCGCTGAAGGTCTGCTGCTGAAAGGTGGCGGTCACAAGATGGCCGCCGGTCTGACCGTGGCAGAGGACATGCTGCCCGCCGCCATGGACCGGATCGCCGCCTTGCTGGACCGGCAGGGCGCAGGTGCGCTGGGCCCATCGGATCTACGAATCGATGCCCTGCTGATGCCCGGTGCTGCCACGGTCGAGTTGATCGAAAAGATTGCCGCCGCTGGCCCTTTTGGTGCCGGTGCCCCTGCCCCGCGATTTGCCTTTCCCGATTGTCAGATTCTGTTCGCCAAGCAGGTTGGTACCGGCCACCTGAAGGTGACATTCGGCGACGGAATGGGCGCACGGATCGACGCGATTGCCTTTGGCGCGATGGACGGACCGCTGGGCACCAAGCTAACAAAGCACGGCGGCGCGCGCTTTCATCTGGCGGGCCGGCTAGAGGTCAACACATGGAAGGGTCGGCAAAGCGCTCAGTTGCGCTTGGAGGACGCCGCACCCGCCTGACGCGTGCAATTTCAGGCCCGGTGATTTTTTTCCGAGCAAGCACGAAAATGTTCTTGCACCCCCCGAACGCCTTGCCTAAAAGCCCCCTTACCAACAGTGGCCCGTTCGTCTATCGGTTAGGACGTCAGGTTTTCAACCTGAAAAGAGGGGTTCGACTCCCCTACGGGCTGCCACGGTTTTACATTAAGATAGACTCTAAGCAAATCAACTGACGGACAGGGCTACCCCTTCGTCAGGCGGATTTACTAAATGGTTTTCGTGTTAGGAATGCCAAGGGCCGTGTAACAGTTAAGGACCCCGATGCGCACCTGAACTTGCGCGACCTGTCGGTCAAAGTCCCATGCCATCATCCGCTGGCCCAGCGATTTCAAACAATGCATATTTGTCTCAACGCGGCTTCTGCGGTGGTATCCGCTCTAGTTCCGCCAGAGCGCCCGGCCCAAATACTTCGATGCGCGGAGCGCATCATTCCTGGCGACCGCACCGGCGGTAGTTGGTTTCCATGGCTGAGCATTTCTGCGTGGCGGAATGACTGCGACCGCACCGCGGTCAGCGATGGCGTTGTGGCATCTGCGCGTGTCGTATGCGCCATCCTCAGTCACGCTGCCGATCTGCTGATCGCGCGGGATTTGGTTGAGCAGATGAGGCAACATCGGTGCATGTCCGGTATTGCTACCCGTGATCTCGACGGCTCTGACTTCCAACGTCTGCTCATCAATGCCGATGTGGATCTTGCGCCAGACGCGCCGTTTAGAACCGCCATGCTTGCGCGCATTCCACTCGCCTTCCCCCTCGACCTTGATGCCGGTGCTGTCAATCAGGAGGTGCAGTGGACCGTTCGCGCCGCAATACGGAACGTTCACCGCAAGTGCCCTCTGACGTCGGCAGATGGTGCTGAAGTCAGGCACGGCCCAATCGTGTCCCGTTAGCCGCAGGAGGTTATCCACAAAGCCAGTCGTCTGGCGAAGCGCCATCCCGAACAGGACTTTCATCGTCAAGCAAGTCTGGATCGCAGCGTCACTGAATGTCCGCGACCGGCTCCTCTTGCCGGAGGGTTTGGCACCCCAGTTCATTTCGGGATCGAACCAGATTGTCAGTGACCCGCGGCGCTTTAGCGCCGCGTTGTAAGCAGCCCAGTTCGTCGTCTTATAGGTAGGTGATGTCGGTTTGCTCATGAGGGCCAGCTACCACACTGGATTCACGACATGAATCCCTGCTGGATTTGTGCATGTATGGATGCCCCCATTGGTGCAAGTGGTTTTTGAACGGCGCGAGCGTGTGATCGGGTGCGGTCATGTATCAGGCCTCTGTGTGCGGTTCTGATGTGACCGCGGGCCGGTATGGCGATGCGCGGACCAGAGGCATATCAACATACCGAGCTCGTGGCTCCTGCACAAATGCTGCTTTCTCTGACCCGGATCTTATCGATCCTTTGCCCTTACTGTTCAGTGACCTCCTCACACCCCCAACTTACCGGGACGTCGTGACGCGCAATTTTCGCTACGCCATCGTCGCCACCGGATTCCGGCAATCCTCTTG
>CAWUXN010000005.1:0-3211 GCA_963926415.1 uncultured Loktanella sp. | reverse complement strand
CCGCGAACGTCAGCGCGTCCAAGATCGGGTATGTCACCATGGGCATGGCTGTGATCCCGATGATCGGGCCGACCATTGGCGGCGTGCTGGATCAAGCCTTTGGCTGGCAGTCGTCGTTCGTGTTTTTGTCGCTGGCAGGCGCATTGGTTTTTGTGTTTTGCTACTTCGATCAAGGCGAAACCGTGCGCCCCGGCGGCACCAGCTTTGCCCAGCAGTTGCGCAGCTATCCTGACCTGCTCAGCGCGCCGCGCTTTTGGGGCTATGCCTTATGCAGCGCCTTTGGCTCTGGGTCGTTCTTTGCCTTTCTCGGCGGCGCGGCCTTTGTGGCTGACCACCTTTACGGTTTGTCACCTATGATGACGGGGGCGGCGCTGGGTGCGCCCGCCATCGGCTATGCCTTTGGCAACTTCCTGACCGGCCGCTATGCCATGCGCGCCGGGATCGACAACATGGCGCTGGCGGGCTGCATTGTCAGTATCGTCGGGCTGGGCGCGTCTTTGCTGGTGTCACTGGCTGGGTTCAACACCGCTGGGCTGTTCTTTGGCTTTTGCACGCTGCTGGGTCTTGGCAACGGGCTGATGCTGCCCAACGCCACCGCTGGCCTGTTATCGGTGCGCCCCCTGCTGGCGGGCACGGCGTCCGGTCTTGGCGGAGCGCTGATGATCGGCGGCGGCGCAGCGCTGTCGCAATTCGCGGGCACGTTACTGGATGACACCTCTGGCACCATTCCCTTGCAGGTGCTGATGCTAGTCAGCGCAATCTTTGCGCTGGTTTCGATCCTTATCGTGATCGCCCGGACCCGCGCGCTGGCGGGCCAACAAGCGGCCTAGCGCCGGGCAGCTCGCCAGCGTGCGGCCATAGCGGTCGATATCGCGCGGTGCAAAATGAACCGTATTGGTGCCAACCACCACCTGGATCGCCCGCGTGGCCGCCGCCCCGCAGGCCGCCGCCTGTCCACCACTATCAAGGCAGATCTGGCTTGCCTCTGGCGCGTCGATGCCATGCAAACGAATGCGGGTCTGGCCGATCTGCAGGGTATCGCCATCAATGACCCGCGCACGCCCAAAAATATCAGCCGCAGCGAGCACAACACAAATTAGCAAACAAATGATTAAGGTTCTTCGCATGATCACAAGATGATCGCGAAAGTTGACAGGATAAGGGCGGCAGAGGCCGCCCTTATCGCGCATTCACATAAAATCAGCGCTGCTGCGTCTGCCAGTCAGGGTGGATCCATGGCGCATCGTTCGCGCGGGCCAATGGCGCGAGGCCAAGGATATGATCCGACGCCTTCTCACCCACCATAATCGACGGCGCATTCAGGTTGCCGTTGGTGATCTGCGGAAAGATCGAACTGTCTGCAACCCGCAGCCCTTCGACCCCGATAACCCGGCATTCAGGATCGACCACCGCCAGCGGATCATCTGCCGCCCCCATCCGGCAGGTGCCGCAGGGGTGATAGGCGCTCTCGGCGTGTTCGCGGATGAAATCATCCAGCGCCTCGTCCGACTGGACGGCGGCACCAGGCTGAATCTCATGGCCCCGGAACGGCGCGAAAGCCTCTTGTGCGAAGACTTCGCGCGTAAGACGGATGCAAGTGCGAAAATCCTCCCAATCCTTTGGGTCGGACATATAGTTGAACCGGATTTCCGGCGCGGTATCGGGATCGCCGCTGGCCAGCGTGACCGCACCGCGCGACGCGGATCGCATCGGCCCCACATGCGCCTGAAAGCCATGGCCCTCAGCTGCGACCTTGCCATCATAACGGATCGCGATGGGCAGGAAGTGGAACTGGATATCGGGGTATTCGACGCCAGCCTTGGACCGGATGAAGCCCGTGCTTTCAAAGTGGTTCGACGTGCCAAGACCGCGCTTGCCAAACAGCCACTGCGCACCAATCAAGGCCTTCCAGATCAGCTTCCAATAAGTGAACAGCGTCACAGGCTTGGTCGCCGCCTGCTGGATATAAAGCTCCAGATGGTCCTGCAGATTCTGCCCGACACCGGGCCGGTCCGCCACAATAGGGATACCATGTTCCGCCAGATGCGCGGCGGGACCGACACCCGACAGCATCAGCAACTTGGGCGAGTTAATGGCAGAGGCCGCGATGATGACCTCTTTACTCGCCGAAATGACCTCAACCACGCCCTTGCGCATGACCTCGACCCCGGTAGCGCGGCCGTCTTCGATGATCACGCGGCGGGCAAAGGCACGGGTGACGCGGCAGTTGCCGGTCTTTTGCGCCGGGCGCAGATAGGCGTTCGCGGCAGACCAGCGGCGGCCCAGATAGATGGTCGCGTCAAAGGGACCGAAGCCCTCTTGCTGCTCGCCATTGTAATCGTCCGTCGCCGGATAGCCTGCCTGCTTGCCCGCCTCGACAAAGGCTTTGACCAGCGGGTTCCTACGTGGGCCACGGGTCACATGCAGCGGGCCGTCCTTGCCGCGCCACGCCGGATCTCCACCATGCAAACCGGCGTGCCAGTGCTCCATCCGCATGTAATACGGCAGCACGTCGGCATAAGCCCAGCCCTGCGCGCCCATCTCGGCCCAGTGGTCGAAATCTTTGGCGTGGCCCCGGACATAAACCATCCCGTTGATCGAGGACGACCCGCCGATCACCTTGCCGCGCGGTGTGGCAAGGCGGCGGTCGCCCAAGTGCGACTCCGGCTCTGTCTGAAAACCCCAGTCATAGGTTTTCATGCTCATCGGATAGGACAGCGCGGCGGGCATCTGAATGAACGGCCCCACGTCAGAGCCGCCGTGTTCGATTATCAGCACGTCCTTGCCCGCCTCAGCAAGCCGGTAGGCGATGGCGCAGCCTGCGCTACCAGCCCCGATGATGACGTATTCAGCATTCATCAGAACGGTGCCTCGACCGTGTTCATCGAGACATAGACACCCTTGGTTTGGGTATAGTTCATGACCGCTTCCTTAGAGTTTTCACGTCCCACGCCAGACAGCTTGGACCCACCGAATGGGGCCTCGACCGGGGCAAGGTTGTGAGTGTTGATGTAGCAGGTTCCCGCCTCGAACCCGGCAGCCATACGGTGGGCACGGGTCAGATCGGCGGTAAAGACGCTCGCCGCCAAGCCGTAAGGCGTGGCATTGGCGCGGCGCAGGGCCTCTTCTTCGCTATCGAATATCAGCACGGACATAACCGGGCCAAAGATTTCGTCCGTCGCGATCGTCATCTCATCGGTGACGTCGGCAA
>CAWUXN010000004.1:0-3282 GCA_963926415.1 uncultured Loktanella sp. | reverse complement strand
TCCAGAAGCACAGCGCCCGTGACTTCAAAAGTGGACAGGGTATTCTGGAACGGCAGCACGGTTAGCACTTCGCCTTTGGTGACTTCGCCCGCATCGATGCTGGCGCGGATACCGCCAGAATTCGAGATCGCAACCTGAATGCCCTGATCGGTCACCCGGGCCAACATGGCGTCTGAAATCAGGTTGCCTCCGGAGCATTCCATCTCGCGGCATACATCGCGGTTGCCCTCAATCGCCTCGGCTGCGTCGCCCACGACCTGCGTGCGGATCGCTTCCAGCGGCTCGGCCAACTCGGCGATACGGTCCACGGTTGGCTGATCTTCGGTCACTGCGCCGTCCATCAGCAGCGGCTGACCAGAGGCTTCTGTGATGACGCCAGCGTCGTCAAAGGTCACGTTCAACTCGCCCAGATACTTGCCATAGGCATAAGCTTGCACGATGGCCGTGTCGCCGACCATGGTCGGATACTTGCCCTTGGCCCCGTCCATATCGCCCAGCAGCGTGTTGTCATGGCCGCCTACGATCACATCGACGCCCGTGGTGTTCGCCGCGACATCCTGGTCCACCTTGTAGCCAGAGTGAGACAGCACGATGATCTTGTTCACGCCTTCCGCCGTCAGCTTGTCGACCTCGCCCTGCACCGCGTCGGCGGGCTGGGTGAAGGTGATGTTGGGACCGGGGCTTGCGATCTCTGGCGTGTTGACAGGGGTCAGACCGATCAGGCCGATCTTTTCGCCGCCGCGCTCGATAATCGCAGATTTGGCAATCTTACCCGACAGCATCGCCTCGCCCGAGAGATCGGCGTTCGACATCAGAATCGGGAAATCGACGGCATCAACAAAGGCGGACAGCACTTCGGGGCCGTCGTCGAATTCATGGTTGCCCACGGTCATCGCGTCATAGCCCAGCTTGTTCATGAACTCGGCCGTCATGGTGCCCTTGTACTGCGTATAGAACAGAGTGCCCTGAAACTGGTCGCCGCCATCCACCAGAATCGCGTTATTGGACTTGGCGCGCGCCTCGGCCAGTGCGGTCACCAAACGGGCGGACCCGCCAAAGCATTCGCCAGCGGTGTTATCCTCGGCGGCGCAGGGGCCGTCGTATTTGCTAATCGGCTCGAACCGGTCATGAAAGTCGTTAGTGTGCAGGATTGTCAGGCTGTAATCGGCGCTGGCTGCCCCTGCCAGAAGCGCCAAGGCGCAAGAAGTTCCCAGGATGCGAAAGTTCATGTGGTGTCCCTGTCATTTTGATTTGATGGTAAAAGATTGGCCGCTAGCTGCAAACGAGTCAAATGAAGCTGTCATGACAGGCTGCTGCTTGCCGTTGGGTCAGGGCGCGTATTTGGGAAACTGACCGTAAATCAGGCAGATGCGAGATGCGGCCAGCATAACGAGCCAGCCGGAACTGTGTCACGCACCTGCTTGTCTTTGCCCGAGCCCTGCGTCATTTACAAAATATGCTTATCTATAAAATATTTCGCGCACCTGAATGGGATGCGCTGCGTGCGGACGGATCGACCGCGGGTGCGCCCGTTGATCTGGCCGATGGCTTCGTTCACTTCTCGACCGCCGCCCAGGTGCCCGAGACGGCGGCGCGCCACTTTGCCGATGTCGCCGGGCTGTGGCTAATCGCGGTCGATGCCGATGCGCTGGGATCCGATCTTCGGTGGGAGCCATCGCGCGGCGGCGATCTTTTTCCGCACTTGTATCGCCCCCTGCTGGATGATGATGTTCGCTGGGCAAAACCGCTGCCGATCAAAGACAGCGTGCACCAGTTTCCGGCATTGGACTAAATCATGTTTCGCCACCTCGACGATCTGGCCCTGACGGTTCTGCAGCAATTCGATCCCGAACGCGCGCATGGATTGGCGCTGATGGCGCTGAACATGGGGCTCGGTCCTAGCGGCGGAGCAGTTACGTCCCCACGACTGCGCACCAACGTTGCGGGGATCGACTTGCCAAACCCCGTGGGTCTGGCTGCGGGATTTGACAAGAACGCAACCGCCCTTGCCCCCTTGTCGCGCTGCGGTTTCGGTTTTCTAGAGGTCGGAGCCGCGACTCCCCGGCCGCAACCCGGCAATCCTAAACCGCGCCTATTTCGCCTGACGCAGGACAAGGCCGCGATCAATCGGTTCGGGTTCAATAACGACGGTATGGACGCCATCGCGGCCCGATTGAAGGGCCATACCGGCATCGTCGGCTTGAACCTTGGGGCGAACAAGGATTCAGAAGATCGCGCTGGTGATTTTGCGCGGGTGCTGGCGACCTGCGGGGCCCACATTGACTTTGCGACAGTCAATGTCTCTTCCCCTAACACAGAAAAGCTGCGGGATTTGCAGGGAAAGGCGGCACTGGCCGCATTGCTGGCCGGGGTCATGGCGACGAATGACGCGCTGGTCTGCCCTGTTCCCGTCTTTCTGAAAATCGCGCCGGACCTGAACCCGGACGCGCTGGCAGACGTGGCAGAGGTTGCGAATGACGCTGGCATCGCCGGGATTATCGCGACGAACACAACGCTGGACAGGGCGGGCCTCCACGGCCCGCACAAAGCCGAAACTGGCGGTCTGTCAGGCCTGCCGCTGTTCGAAAAATCCACCCGCGTTCTGGCGCAATTGGCGGGAATGACCGACCTGCCGATCATCGGCGTGGGCGGCGTCAGCTCGGCCCAGCAGGCTTACGACAAGATCCGTGCGGGTGCTTGCGCTGTGCAGCTATATACGGCGCTGGTCTATGGCGGCATCCGGCTCGCGGCGGATATCGCAACCGGACTGGATGCGTTGTTGGAACGCGATGGGTTCGCCAATGTCGCGGATGCCGTTGGCAGCGGTCGGGCTGACTGGGCCTAAAGACAGCCCCGCGGAGGCATACCCTTCCCCATTCTTCTCGTGAGAAAAATCCCAGAGTTTGGGGCAGAGCCCCAAGACATCCACAAGTTGGCCCCTTCCGACTTATTGCCGGAAGGAGCCGCTAAGCGCCCCTTACAACCCCTTCGCGCGATAGCTGTCAGCGACTTTGCGGATTGATACGAGATAAGCCGCCGTGCGCAGGTCGGGCACGTCGTCCCGGCTGTGCCACACCTCACGCATTGCCTGATAGGCCGTGCGCATGGTGTCATCGAGGCCAGAGCGGACAAGTTCCAGCTCGTCCGCGCCGCGCAGATATTTTTCCTTGAAATTCGGCGTCATCGACCAGCGGTGCTCCAGCATCTCGTCGAGACGTTCAAGCTCGGTCACGATCAACTCGTGGCGTGCCTCTTCGGCCCGGCGCTGCATGCGGCCAAAGC
>CAWUXN010000003.1:0-3312 GCA_963926415.1 uncultured Loktanella sp. | reverse complement strand
TGGTGCCGTCCACCGCCAAAGATGTAGCCCGGCCAATCGCCGCGCCGGTCCAGGCGCAGCCGATCATGCCGTAGGCGACAGGGCCACCGATCATGATGGCCCCAAGGCCCAGGCCCACGAATAATGCGCCGGATGCGGCGCGGACCTCGCTTGGGCCCATATTGCTGCCTTCGGTCTTTTTTAGATCCAGCAGGGTCATCGTATAGCCGGGTGCCAGCCAGCCGACGCCACCAAGGCCGATGCTGGCGAGGGCGAAGATGATGTTGAGAATATCCATGAAGAGGGGCTCCTGTGCTACTTGGTAAGTAAGCTAGCGGGGTGGGCGCGTTTGGCTAGTGGTGGCGCGCGGGCCATCCCCCGGAACCCCAAGATATTTAGGATGAGAAAAAAACGACGTAGAAGAGGAAAGGCGGCGCTTTGGGGGCACCGCCTTTTGTGGTTGTGTCCGAGGTGGGATTAGAAGCCGGCTTTGATCAGCTCGAAGGTTTCAGCCTGACGTTCGCGCATCTCGTTGCTCATAGGCAGCTGGGCCAGTACGGGCACGTCGATCGCTTCCAAGCCTGCAGCGACCAGCTGCTCTTGCGTGATCTCAGACGTTAGCGCGGCCTTGTTGGCGGTGCCAAAGCCGTTTTCCAGCAGTGGGATCGCAGAGGCGGGGGCCAGCATGGCGTTCAGATAGTCATAGGCTTTCTCTTCATCGCCCTGACCGTCCTTCAGGTTGACATAACCGCACAGCCACAGCGACGAACCTTCGGCCGCAGTGCGTTGAAAGCCGATGGGACGGCCTTCTTCGACCATTGTGGGATAGGTTTCGTTCCATGCCCAGCTGATCTGGATTTCGCCGGATGCCATCAGCTGCGCCAGCTCTGCCGGATCGGTCCAGTAGGTGCGCAGGTTCGGGTGCACTTCGCGCAGCCAGTTCGAGGCGGCTTCGAACTGCTCGTCCGTAGCCTTGGTCCAGTTGTCCACGCCGGTGGCCAGATAGGCCAGTGCATAGGCGTCATCGACGTTGTCGGGCAGGGAGATGCGGCCCTGATATTTGGGATCCTTGAAGACCTGCAGGGAAACGACGTCCTCTGCCGGAACATCATCGGGGTTGTATGCAATTGCGGTCGAGCCGAAGTCCGTCGGGATGAAATAGACGCCGTCCGTCGCGGCCACGTCGGTGCCGGTCAGATCGCTGTCCAAGGTGTCGTAGGCTTCGATCTTGGCGGTGTCCCATTCGTCCAGAATGCCGCTTTCGACCCACTTGGTCACAGATCCGGCGCAGATATGCGCGACATCGGCCTGAAATCCGGAGCGGATTTTCTGAAAGGCTTCTTCTTCGTCGCCGAAAAAGCTGAACGTCGGCTCTGCGCCGTTCTTTTCCAGATAAGCGGTGTGATATTCGGGCAGCTCGAAACCGGGGTAATCCAGCACTAACAGGCCGTCGTCCTGAGCCATGGCGGCGGTCGTCATAAGCGCTAGGGCGGTGCCGCCCAGCAGAATTCTGGTATTCATAGTCGAAAACTCCCGTGATGTTATGTTGTTCGTGACGTTATTGCGCACCCATGCATCGGGCAAGACGGAAAAGCATAGCGGCCCATGTTACCGCCGTCCGCGCCGAAAATGCAGGCAGCGGCATCGCTTAGCGACTTGGCAGGCACGCCTGATCCGTGCCAGCATGGTCCAAGACATAGATGCCTAATGTTTGGGAGGACTCTGCGCACCATGACACTGGCCCTGCCACGCCTTGATATGCGTAGTCTGTCCCGGATTGCGGTCTTTGTCGTGATCCTGCTGGCTTGGGCCGTCATGTTCATGATGGCGCGCATGTCCGGGGTCGACATTCTGGGCAGCCCTGTAGGCGTGAACATGATGCCAATGACACAGTTCGGCACGCTGTTTGGTCTGTGGGCTATTGTGATGGCAGCGATGATGTTGCCGACCATGGTGCCGACGCTGGCCTACTATCCGCAGCGCTCTTGGTGGTAGTGGGCGCGTTCCAGCTCAGCCGCACCAAGGCAGTTTGCTATGGGCGCTGTCATGCGCCTAAGAGTTTCTTTCCAGGCTATTGGCGTACCGACTTTGGCGGGAAATCAGCCGAGATTTTTCCAATTGATTGGAAAGGACCCAAAGCGTGACAGACCGCACCTATTGCCGCACTATGTCGCGTTATAATGCTGTGCAAAACAAGGCGCTATGGAGTTTTCTTCAACAGATGGATGAAGCCGATCTGACAGCGGATTACGGCTCACCGCAGAGATCGGTGCTGGGCACGTTGAACCATCTGCTGTGGCTAGATCAGATGTGGCTGTCGCGGCTGTTTAAGGTCAAGCCGCCGGAAGCACCGCAGGACAAGACGGCGACGTTGACACCGACCTCCGCTGCATGGTGGGCCGAACGGTTTTGCGCCGACGCTGCCTTGCGGATGTGGGCGGATATGCTCGCCAGCTTTGATCTGCACGGTGATCTGGCGTTCGTGTCGCTGACCAGCCAAAACAACGTGATCGCGCCGCAGGCCGTGTGCGTCATGCGCATGTTCAACCAGCAGACCGACCTGCGCGTGCAGGTGCGTTTCGTGCTGATCGGGATGGGGCAGGATTTGCCGCCGACTGCGCTGTTCTTGATGCCGCGGGATTAAGGGTGAAGGCGTGGGTCGATTGGGAGCCGCTTTGAGCTAAGATACTTTGGGATACGTTGGAGCCTCTCAGGTGCATTTGGCAAAGCCAAATCACCGGGGCGGGAGAATTTTAGAAAAAAGCGAGGACATTGGTTCTTGCGGAGGGAATAATAAATGTTCAACGCAATGATCGTCGATAGGGATGCGGACGGCAAGACAAGCGCGTCCGTGCAGCATATCGACATCGACCGCCTGCCCGCAGGCGAGGTGACGGTAGCGATTAATTATTCGACCGTAAATTATAAAGACGGGCTGTGCCTTGGGCCGGGCGGCGGTTTGGTGCGCAACTATCCCCATATTCCGGGCATCGACTTTTCTGGCACGGTCGAGGCGTCGGATGACGCGCGGTATAAGGCTGGCGATAAGGTCGTGCTGACGGGCTGGCGCGTCGGCGAGGCGCATTGGGGCGGTTATGCACAAAAGGCCAGGGTCAAGGCGGACTGGCTTGTGCCGCTGCCGGACGGGCTGACCACGCGCGATGCGATGGCTGTGGGCACGGCAGGTCTGACTGCGATGCTGGCTGTCATGGCGCTGGAGGATCACGGCATCAAGGCCGGTCCGGTGCTGGTCACTGGAGCCTCTGGCGGGGTCGGGTCGGTGGCCACGGCGATCCTGTCCCATCTGGGGCACAAGGTGGCTGCAGTTACTGG
>CAWUXN010000002.1:0-4981 GCA_963926415.1 uncultured Loktanella sp. | reverse complement strand
GATTAGATCGGCCCACGTTGTGGCCTGCGGCGTCCAGTTGCCCATCAGGCGGTGGGTGAGGTTTGCCTCGTCCCCGTCTGTCGCTTGGGCCAGCGCGCGGGTCATCATCTTGCGGCTGACGCCGACGCGGAAAGAGCCGGTGAGCAGCTTGGTGAACAGATAGCGTTGCGGGCGGGGCAGGTTGTCCCATGCGGCAAGGATGCCAGCCTTGCGGGTGTCATCATCTGCGGCGGATAGGCGTGCGATTTCGGTGATCCAATAGGTCAGGGAACGGTCGTCTGCCTTAGTGGCGTCGGGCAAAATCAGGCTGATGGTTTCGGCCATATCGCCAACGATGCCGTAAGATTCCTCGAACAGCCAGAGCGGGATACCGCAGCGCTCTGCCGCCCATTCGCGCAGGCGGGTGGCGGTGATGGTGCGCTTTGGCCTGCGGTCAGAAAACAGCGCGACAGTCCACAGCTTGTCGTCATGGGGTGCAGTGCGGAAATAATCGGCTAGCGCCGCAACCTTGACCGCCGTTTTCGTGGACTCGTCGATGCTGGCGTAAAGGGCGGCAAAGACTTTCACGATGCGTCGCCCTCGGTTGTGGCCTCTTCCGTGTCGTCACCGGTCTCGCCAGTGTATCCGGTACTGACGATATGGGCGTCGTATCCTTCTTCCGCCAGCCAGCGCTGAAAGGCGGCGGTATAGCCGTGGGTGGCGAAGATCTTGGTCGCGCCAGTTTCACGGATAGCTGAATTGAGCCCGTCCCAATCGGCATGATCGCTGACAACAAAGCCCCGATCTGCCGCCTTGCGAAGACGGACGCCCCGCAGGGCCATCCAGCCAGAGGCAAACGCGGTCGAGGACGGCCCGAAGCGCCGCCCCCATGAGGTGCCAAGCGCGCTCGGCGTGGCAATGACCAATGCGCCCGGGTAATCCGCGCTCTTGGTTTCCGGCGTCACGCGGATGGTGTCGGGTAGTCTTACGCCCTGTGCCCGCAGCACCGCGTTGGTGTCTTCGACCGCGCCGTGGGTCAGGATCGGGCCAATTGCGGGATCAACGCAGGTCAGCAGGCGCTGCGCCTTGCCAAGGGCATAGGCCCCGATGATCGACGTGCGCCCCTCTGCCGCGTTGGCGGCCCACCACGCGTTGATCTGCGCGGTCAGGGTTGCTTCCTCTAGCCATTTGAAGATGGGCAGGCCAAAGGTGCATTCGGTGATGAAGGCATGGCATTTAACCGGCTCGAACGGCTCTGACAGCCCGTCAGCCACGGTCTTGTAATCACCCGATGCCACCCAGACTTCGCCCGAGACTTCTACCCGGATCTGCGCAGAGCCCGGGACGTGGCCCGCAGGGTGGAATGACACCTTAGCGCCGCCAATCTGGCGGACCTCGTTGTAGCGGATGGTGTCGAGGGACACATCGCCAAGCCTGTGGCGCATGACGGGGGCGGCGGCCTGCGTCGCAAGGTAGCTTTTCATGCCCCAGCGCGAATGGTCGGCGTGGCCGTGGGTGATCAGCGCACGGTCAACCGGCCGCCAGGGATCGATATAGAAATCGCCTGCGGGGCAGTAGATGCCGCGGGCGGTAAAGGTGAGAACGTCAGCCATGGGCGGGAACTAGGGCAGGGCTGCGGCTTGGCCAGTGTGCGGCAGGCTTTGCCTGCGCGTAGCCTTCGGCGAGAGTTTATTTAGCCAAATGAAGGGGAGTTATGGCCGAAGCCGTGCGCTGGGCGTGGAGGTGTCTCTCACGTGCATTTGGCTTCGCCAAATCATCGAGGCGGCAATATTTATGGCAAGATGATGAGGGCTGTGGCGCGTGTGGTTGGTGCCGGTGCCTGCGCGCGAGTATTTGGGGGAAACGATGGAAGGGGGCGGCGGCGTCAGGGGTGTGCGTCGAAGAGGGCGGCGGCGGTGTCGAAGAAGCGCTGCCGGATGACGGGGCCTTCCATCATAGTCTCGTGCTTGCCGCCGTCGACGATTTCCAGCGTGCTGCCGGGCCAGCGAGCCATGCGATCGTGGATGCGGGCGGTGTCGACGATGACCTCTGCCGTGCCAAGGAAGGTCGTGGCGGGCACGCGAGGCGACGCGAGGCGGGATATCCGGCGCATGTCGATCAGCGATTCGTTCAGCCAACGCAGCGAAGGGCCACCAAGTCCAAGATCGGGGTAGGTCTCTATCTGGCGCTGCATATGGCCGAACATCTCCGCGTCGGAGGTGAGCGTGTTTTCCTCAACCCCAATGCGAGTCAGGTAGTTTTCACGCTCTTGCCCAGGTGCCATGCGGGTATCAAGGCCGACGCTACGCGCGAGGGTTGAAATGCCCCAGGCAAAGGGACGCAAGGCGGCGGACATCTGGATGCCCCACATCGGCGCAGAGAAGACGGCGGCGCGCACGGGCAGGCCCTCGATTAGTGCGCGCAGGCCAATGGCACCGCCCATGGAGTGGGCAATCATGTAGAAGGGCTTGGGCAGGCCCAGATCACGCGCGTGGGTCAGCATAGCGGCGACGTCTTTTTGAAAGTCGCCAAAATTCGCCACGTGGCCTGTGGCGCGGTCAAGGGTGGCGCGATCGGACAGGCCTTGGCCTCGCCAGTCGATTGTGACTGTGGCATAGCCTCGGGCTCGCAATTCAGCGGCAGCGCGGCCATATTTCTCGATATATTCGGTACGGCCTGGGAGCAGCAGCACGGTGCCGCGATCCGCGTCCGACACCCAGTGGCCGACGCGGATCTGAGCGTGGTCAGTGGTCTTTAGCCAATGCGCCGCCCCTGCGTCCGGGCCATCCGCGACGTCCGCATGCAGGGGGGCGTACCGCATCAGGCCAGCACGGCGGCGAGTTGCATCGCCTTGCCCATGTCGCCGTCGATGGTCAGCTTGCCTGACATGAAGGCGGCGGTGGCGTTATCTTCGCCGCTTAGGATGCCCTCGAATGTGTCGCGGGACGCGGTCAGAGTGACGTCGGCGTCTTCGTCGCCAGCGCGCGCGCCGCTTTGGTCGATCATGATCGCGCCTTCGTCTTCGATGATGAATTTAGCGGTGCCGTCAAAGCCGCCGTCCATCTTGGCGTTCAACTGTGTCACTGCCTGGGAGATGACATCGCTCATGTAATTAATCCTTTGTCGCGTTTCTGGGGGGGGCACCACTGGTATCGGGCGCTGGTTACGTTACATTGGAACCATGGCCAAGATTAGAAAAGTCATCAATCGTGCCGCTGCGGCATTTGTGCTGGGGTTGTTGAGCACGGTACCGCTGTGGGCGCAGACGGCAGAGCTGGACGCGCTGTTCGACCGGCTGGTCGAGGCTGGCCCAGAAGAAACGTCGCAAATTCAGGGCAAGATAGCCGCACAATGGTCGCGCAGCGGATCACCGGCGATGGATCTGTTGATGCGCCGGGGTCAAGACGCTATCGCGGTGGGCGAGATCGACCTGGCAATCCAGCACTTCAGCGCATTGATCGACCATGCCCCGCAATTTGCCGAAGGGTACAACGGCCGTGCCACCGCGTTCTATCTGTCGGGCCAGATCGGCCCGGCGTTGGCGGATATTCAGGACACGCTTGCCCTGAACCCGCGCCACTTTGGAGCGATGAGCGGTTTTGCAGTTATTTTAGAGGAACTAGACCGGCCGCAGGATGCGCTTGAGATCTTTGCGCGAATACTTGAGATTGCGCCCAACGCGGAAGGTGTGCAGGACGCCGCCGATCGTCTGACTGTCAAATTGGACGGCGTGACCCTGTAAGTCAGCGCCGTTCCTGCGGGGACCCAAATGCAACAATCCCGCGTGACGGCCATTCTTGGGCCGACAAACACCGGCAAAACTCATTATGCGATCGATCGTATGCTAGGGTACCGGACGGGGGTCATTGGCCTGCCGCTGCGCCTGCTCGCGCGAGAGGTCTATGACCGCATCGTCAAGGCGCGCGGCCCCGGCGTCGTGGCGCTAGTCACGGGTGAGGAGCGCATCGTGCCGCCGCGCACCGCCTATTGGGTTTGCACGGTCGAAGCGATGCCGGAAGGGCTGGGCTGCGATTTTCTGGCGGTGGACGAAATTCAGCTGTGTGCGGATGATGCGCGGGGGCATGTGTTTACCGACCGGTTGCTGCATGCGCGCGGCCTGAAGGAGACGCTTTTCATGGGCGCGGACACCATGCGGCAAGCCATTGTCGCGATGATCCCAAATGTCACGATCACGCGGCGCGAGCGATTTTCAGAGCTGACCTATGCAGGTTCAAAAAAGTTAAGCCGAATGCCTGCGCGGGCGGCGATTGTCGGGTTTTCGGTTGAAAATTGCTATGCGATTGCCGAATTGATCCGCCGCCAAAAGGGCGGGGCTGCGGTGGTCATGGGCGCGCTGTCGCCCCGGACCCGCAATGCACAGGTCGAGATGTACCAGAACGGCGACGTTGATTACCTTGTCGCCACCGATGCCATTGGCATGGGCCTGAACCTTGATATCAAGCATGTCGCATTTTCGGCCACGACGAAATTCGACGGCCATCGTATGCGCGAATTGCGCCCCGACGAGCTGGCGCAGATTGCCGGCCGCGCTGGGCGGCACCTTGCCCCCGGCACCTTTGGCGTGACCGGAGAGGCGCAAGAACTGGACGAAGGCGTCGTCAATCAGATCGTCAATCACCAGTTCCCGCCCATCAAAAAACTGCAATGGCGCAACTCAGATCTGCAATTCGGATCGATCAAGCGGTTGTTGCAGACGCTGGAATCGCGCACCGACAACGACTGGCTGTCTCGCGTGCGCGAAAGCGACGACTTGGCGGCCCTGCGTGCGCTGGGCGCGGACAGCATTGTTGCGGCTCGTGCCAGCGATGGTCCATCCGTGCGGCTTTTGTGGGATGTGTGCCGCGTTCCGGATTTTCGCGGCATCAGTAAAGGGGAACACGCAAGCCTTCTTATGAGTATATTTACTGACTTGCACCAGATCGGGCACATCGACGAAAACTGGTTTGCACTGCAGGTTAAGCGGATTGACCGGGACGACGGC
>CAWUXN010000001.1:0-4083 GCA_963926415.1 uncultured Loktanella sp. | reverse complement strand
TTTCTTCGACAACTCAGCGAGCGCCATCTCTTCGCGGATCGCTTCAAGCGCAACCCGGGCTTTGAACTCGGGCGAATGGTTCTTTCGTGTCTTCATCTGGCATCACTTCTTTCGTCATGCGATCCAACTTACCAAATGGTCCGAAATTGCGCGACCACCTCTCAACAATTATGTGCAAGCGGCTCAGGCCGTTTTGGACAGGCGCGGGCTTATGCTGGGCTGGCGCTCGATCACAGGCAATGCCGTGCGCAATAAGGCCCTGATTCCCTGGCCCGAGGGGCCGATTGATCTGGGCACGGCCTATTTTGTCACCGCCGCCGACGACTTATCGGTCAGTGGCCGCAGCTTTTTGAACGGGATTACCGGGTTGGATCAGGCTGAGTAACTTTGAACCTCCCATAACTTCGGCTATCCCGCTAAAAGTCAAAAACCCGTTTAATACATCGGCAAGACATGGACTTCTGCACCCGATAAACTCTACGTAAACTAGGTCGACCAGATGCCGCGCCTGATCACGGCCAGCGCCGCAGGATTTGGCGGACCGTATTTCGTTCGCACAAACAAACGGACCCCATGAACCAGCAACCGCAAGATAACGCAGAGGCGATCAAGGACGCGGTCGACGCATTCGTCCGCGCTCACTTCCATTTTGTCGCAACCCTCCGATTGCACCGCACGGCACTTGGTTGGGATCTTCTGCGTGCGCCTGTCAATGTTGCGTTGGCACCGGTCTTTTTGTTGATGGCCTTGATCGCGATAGCCGCACGTCTGGTGAGGCTTCGCCGCTTTAGCAATTGGCTGATGGTGCGGCGCATCTTGTTGAAAACCTCGGTCGCCCACACGATCGAGATAAGCATCATCACAGAGCTTTTGCAGAACGCAGCCCTGACATCGCGCAGCCGAGCATTGATTGACGACTACACCAGCGTCCGTTCAGCCGTGTCCGAGATCACAACCTCGCTCATTGTTCTGGCAACTGGCTGGCTACTTTTTGGGTCCGCCACACCGGGCATTGCATCGTTGGCACCCGCCGTGTCGGATTATGTCGTGCATGCCACAGCTGTCACCAATTTTCCACTTGGTTCCACGCTTGGTGGGGCCTGGTATGGCGTTTTCCCTGTCTCGCTGCCCATCTGGTTCGTTGTTCTGACAGGCGTCGCGCTGGCCATGCTGGCCTCTGTCGTCACAACTTTCGCTGGCGTCATTGCCGACCCAGTTCAGGCCCATCTCGGGATCCATCGACGGCGACTGATCAAGCTTCTTGGCAAAATCGCCAAGATTGAAGGCAACACGTCCGGCCTCGCGCCGGAACACATCCTTGCCCGCCTTGCCGACATTATGGACGCCGGCATCAGTTTGTTGCGGGTGTTACGGTCCTAAGCCTTCGCTTCGCCGCAGATGTTTGACACGCGACGTTGCCGTTAGGCTCAACAGACGATGGGGCCTCGGGCGTGACAGATGGTGTGCAAAGCTGATTAACGTCCCATCGGCATCGTAGGCCGAGAGGCACGGCGTTTAATCCGTCTCCAAAAGAACGTCCCCGTGCACCGCGAGGGCCAGCGACTTTTACAAGCCCGCGATCTGACGCTCCACGCTGTCATCAGGCGCGAAAATCTGCACACAGTTATATTCGCGGTCGGCGACAGCGATCTGATCGCCCTTCAACACCGCGACAGCGTACGGTATTGAAAATTTGCCGGCCTCCGCCCCCTGCACTGCCCAAGAAATGGCTGTAGCTACAATCGGGCGCGAGGACGTGGACCAAAAAATTGCCATAGGCGTCAGCAACATAGAGCCGACCCACCGAATTCCACGCGCAATCGGTGGGATGGTTGAACCGCCGACAAAGGCCAGGACGATTGCCGCAGGTAAGGCGATGCACCTCGTTGAACGCGGCCGGTTTACCAATCATAATCAAGTAATGAGACACTCGTCAGCGGTTTCAAACTGCTAGGTCGACATCTTCCAGTCGACGATTGGCAGCGAGACGGCGTCCACACCGCAGGCTGCAACACTTGAGTCGCGGGTGGGTGATGTTGGAACGCAAAGAGGTCAGGGTCGCGCTGAAACCTTCCAAAACAGCCCTAGCCTTATGGCCCTCCATGCCGAGCCGTTTCCACTTTTAAAGCGGGCTTTCCAGATTGCGCAGGATCGGACAGTCGGGCCGGTCGTCGCCCGCGCAGGTGGCAACAAGGTGCGACAGGGTTATGTGCATGGCTTGCAGGTCGGCGATCTTGGTCTCGATCTGGGTCAGATGGTCGGTCGCGATCTGGCGGACGTCGGCACTCGCGCGCGACGTGTCTTCCCATAGCGCAGTCAGCGCACGGCAATCCTCAATGGTAAAGCCCAGCGCGCGGGCGCGGCCCAGAAACACGAGCTTGTGCACGTCGCTGTCGCGGAAGGCTCGGTAGCCGTTGGTGTCGCGCTGGGGCTTCACGAGTCCGATCTCCTCGTAGTAGCGAATCGTCTTGGCAGGCAGGCCCGCGCGCGTTGCTACTTCTCCAATGTTCATGATGTGACCTCTTGCGATGTGGCAGTCGTATGGCGGGACTGTAGGACCGCGACAACCGCCGGAGCCGCCGACCGCACCCGCCGCAGGCGCAGCGCGTTGGTCAGCACAAAAACGCTGGACAGCGCCATCGCCCCCGCTGCCAACGCCGGTGACAGCAGGGTGCCGTTCAGCGGGTAAAGAACACCGGCCGCTACGGGGATCAGCGCGACGTTGTATCCGAAAGCCCAGAACAGGTTCTGGCGAATGTTGCGCAACGTGGCGCGGCTGATGTGCAGCGCATCCACAACGGCGCGCAGGTCCCCGGACATCAGGACCACGTCCGCCGTTTCAATCGCGACATCGGTCCCGGTGCCGATGGCAAGGCCCACATCAGCGCTGGCCAACGCCGGCGCATCGTTGATCCCGTCGCCGACGAAAGCCACCGCACCATGGGCACGGCGCAACTGGTCAAGCGCTGTGACTTTGCCGTCAGGCATGACCTCTGCCACGACGCGGTCGATACCCAATGTGTCCGCGATGGCCTGCGCTGTGGCGGCGTTGTCGCCCGTGATCATGGCGACCGTCAGACCCATCTGATGCAGTGCAGCTATAGCCGCAGGGGTGCCGGGCTTGACCGGGTCGGCCACACCCAGAAGGCCCGCCAGCCGTCCATCAATGGCGACATACAGCGGCGAGCGTCCCTGTGCGGCCAGCGCAGAAGCCGAGGGGGCCGCCCTCATGTCTACTCCCTCCTGCTCCATCAAACGGTCTGCGCCGACCAAGACGCGACTGCCTTCAACGATGGCCGAAATGCCCAGACCCGTGATCGACTGAAAGTCGGTTGCAGAGGCGAGCTTGAGCCCCTGTGCCTTGGCCGCGCGGATGATTGCGCTGGCAACTGGGTGTTCGGAAGCGGACTCTGCCGCTGCGACGACGGCCAAGACATGGTCCGCCTCAAAGCCGTTCACGATGACCCTATCCGTCAATTCCGGCCGCCCGGCGGTCAGCGTGCCGGTCTTGTCCAGCGCCACGACCTGCACGCCCTGCAAGGCCTGCAACGCATCACCGCGCCGAAACAGCACGCCCAGTTCCGCTGCGCGGCCCGTCCCCACCATGATCGAGGTCGGCGTAGCCAGCCCCATCGCGCAAGGGCAAGCCACGATCAGGACGGAAACGCCGGCAATCAGCGCGTGGGCCAGCGTCGGCTCCGGCCCCCAGATCAGCCAAATGAGGGTGGTCAGCGCCGCCAGCGCGATGACGGCGGGCACAAACCAAAGCGTCACGCGGTCCACCAGTGCCTGGATCGGCAGCCGGGCGGATTGCGCATCCTCGACCATACCCACGATCCGCGCCAGCACCGTATCGGCCCCCACATGGGTTGCGCGGTAAACCAGCGCTCCGGTGCCGTTCACAGTGCCGCCGGTGACCCCTGCTCCGTTCTGCTTTTCAACTGGCGCAGGTTCGCCGGAAATCATGCTTTCATCGACCCAAGACGCGCCAAAAGTCACGGTCCCGTCGACCGCCAGACGTTCGCCCGGGCGCACATGGACAAGGTCGCCCACCACGACTTCGGCCACGTCGAGGCTGATGAC